>CAYPVA010000440.1:452-1030 GCA_964414045.1 uncultured Lishizhenia sp.
AATTTCGTTTCATGGAATTACTCATGATTATCTTGTTGGTTTTGTTAAATGGCGTTTTCTCTATGTCGGAAATGGCATTGGTGAGTTCCAAGCGCTTCAAATTAGAAAAAGCAAGTAAGCGCGGCAATAAAAAAGCAAAAAAGGCACTCGAACTCTCAGAAAACCCTACTCGGTTTCTCTCTACTGTTCAAATTGGCATCACGCTTATTGGCATATTGCTAGGTGTTTATTCCGGCGAAAACCTAACCAACGACGTTGTTGCGCTTCTAGAACTCAGTTCATTTTTCAAGCCTTACAGTCAAGAGCTAGCAACAGGAATTATTGTTGTGCTGATCACCTATTTTTCTATTGTACTCGGCGAGCTTGTTCCTAAGCGCATAGGCATGGTTTTTCCTGAAAAAATCATAACCTTTATGGCTGGCCCCATGCAATTTTTATCGCTGCTGACAGGCCCCTTTGTTTGGCTTCTTACAGCAACAAATAATGCGTTCATCCGCATCTTAGGCCTAAAAGACACAACAGAACAAGCCGTATCTGAGGAGGAAATCAAATCAATTCTCAAAGAAAGCGCTCAGGGC
>CAYPVA010000440.1:1040-1439 GCA_964414045.1 uncultured Lishizhenia sp.
AGAAATTCAAGATATTGAACAGTCAATCGTCGAGCGCGTTTTTGAATTAGGCGACCGAAAAATTAAGTCCTTAATGACGCATCGCAGCGAGATTACCTTTTTTGAGCAAAACGATTCTTGGCAGCAAATTCGTCAAAAAATCAATAAGCACAAGCATTCAGCTTATCCTGTGAGTTCGGGCAAAGACCTCGATGATATCCTTGGAATCATTCTACTTAAAGACTTATTTGAAGGGCACAATGAAGGGGATTTTCAAGTAGCTAATTATATCAAAGATCCTATCTATTTCAATGAAAATACGAGTGCATATCATGTACTAGAGGCTTTTAAGAAAGAAGGGAATCATTACGGAATTGTAGTTGATGAATACGGATCAGTAGAAGGCATTGTAACCATGGA
>CAYPVA010000441.1:0-1434 GCA_964414045.1 uncultured Lishizhenia sp.
AGGCTACCGGTTTTACTAGAGCCATGGATATTTCCGGGTACTTTTCTTTTAAAAGTAGACAACACAGTCAGTACACGGCGCTCATTGACAAAAGTCTCGAGGGTTTCAGCCAGTACTTTATCCTTGTTATAGCGCCGTAATTCTTTGTCAAAATTTTTGTTGATCTGATTGCGTAGCACACGAATTCTGGCACGAATTTCGGCGAGCTCTGCTGAAGCGTCGTCTTTAATTTGTCCGTTGCGGTCAAATACCTGATCGATCTCGTCGATGATTGCTTTGGTAAAATAAACGTCGTCAGTGAGTTGCTTTAATAAAGGATACTGAAACAAAGCGTTTTCAAAAAACAAGACCAGCGCATTAACTAATTCAGATGCCTGATAAATTCTACGAAAACCTTCCAATGAAATCACTGAACGTTGAATCCCGAGCAATTTGATTTCTTGTTCGAGTTCTTCAAATTCTAGCAAAGGAAATTTTTCACCGTGTACACGAACTTGCCTGAGCTCGTCTAGACGATTCAATTCTTGCCGAAGTACTTGGAATTGATTTTTAGGTTGCAGCGTTTTGACTTGCTGCAAAGCCGTTGGGCCCATACAGAATTTTTCAAGCCAATTTTTGATGGCTTCAAACTCGAGGTCGTGGATGGTCTGTTGATCGGTACTAAACACAGTGCAAAGATACACAACGTTTCAAATGTGCTTTTGTTGTAATTGTTATATAATTAATATTATGTTAAATAGGATTATTAGCTTTATAAATAAGCTGAGATGAACAACTACTAATTCATACCTTCCTATTATCTTTAAAAAATCAAATTATCAAAATGGCGATCTACTCTTTCAATGGTTTTATTCCGGTTGTTAAACCTTCGAGCTTTGTTCATCCACAAGCAAATGTTACAGGAAACGTAATCATCGGTGAAAACGTCTACATTGGACCCGGCGCTGTTTTACGCGGCGACTGGGGACAAATCATTATTGAAGACGGTTGTAATATTCAAGAAAATTGTGTCGTGCATATGTTTCCCGGAACAACTGTGCACTTAAAAGCTGGCGCACATGTTGGCCATGGTGCCATCATTCATGGTGGAACGCTAGAAGAAAACTGCCTCATTGGGATGAATGCCGTTCTGATGGATGATGTCGTGATTGGAGCCGGTTCTGTAATTGGTGCGCTTTGTTTTGTACCAGCCAAAATGAATATTCCTCCACGAAGTTTAGTGGTTGGAAATCCGGCAAAAATCATCAAAGAAGTTTCGGACGAAATGTTGGCCTGGAAAACTGAAGGAACCAAGCTTTATCAACAATTACCTGCTGATTGTCAGCAGTCTCTTATTGCGGTTGAACCCCTCACCGAGCCCGAAGAAAACCGTCCCAAACAGCAACGCAACTATTTTACTTGGCAAGAAAAGAAATAAACATATCAACAATTTGT
>CAYPVA010000442.1:0-1080 GCA_964414045.1 uncultured Lishizhenia sp.
GAAGCTGTTTCAATATGGCGCTCACTAAAAAATGGCCGCTTTATCTTTCTACTAAAAACACCATTCTCAAAAAATACGACGGTCGTTTCAAGGACATCTTTGAAGAAATCTATCAAGCAGAATTCAAGAGCCAATTTGAAGCCGCAGGTATTGTTTACGAGCACCGCCTCATTGACGACATGGTTGCATCGGCACTCAAATGGAATGGAAACTTTGTTTGGGCTTGCAAAAACTATGACGGCGATGTTCAATCAGACACCGTTGCTCAGGGCTTTGGTTCATTAGGCCTCATGACCTCTGTTCTCATTACACCAGACGGACAAATCATGGAGTCAGAAGCCGCACACGGCACGGTAACCCGCCACTATCGCGATCACCAAGCTGGCAAAAAAACATCTACCAACCCAATTGCCTCTATTTTTGCCTGGACTCGCGGTTTGGCTTTCCGCGGAAAACTCGATCAAAACCAAGAATTGATTTCTTTCTGTGAAACACTCGAAAAAGTTTGTATCGAAACCGTTGAAAACGGCATTATGACCAAAGACTTAGCGGTATGTATTCACGGAAATAAGGTCAACCACGGCGAACACTACGTTTACACTGAAGAATTCCTAGACGCACTCGATCGAGGTTTGAAAGCAAAAATGAATTAATTTAGAGGGGCTTAAGCCCCTTTTTTATGCGTCTAATTTTTATCTTCTTTTTAAGTTCTATTGCCTTTGGACAAAGAATTCCCAATGATTGGCTTGGCTCCTATCATGGTGTTATGGAAATCTACAATAACAAAGGTTTACAACAGAAAATTGGGGTCAACTTTGACTTGCAAATCATGGACAGACAAAATTACTGGTCCTATAACATGTCGTATGTCAATCTCGATACCAAAGAAGTTGTTAGTACAAAAGCTTATAAAATATTTTATTCAGAAGAAAACCAAAACTTTTGGATGGACGAAGGCGACAGCTTACTGATTGAAATGAGTTTTTTAGGCGACTGTTTTTTTGATCATTTCGAATTAAGCGGCATGTTCTTCAACTCTTCTTTATGTAAAGAAGGTCCGGACCTTCTTTTTAGCATTAC
>CAYPVA010000442.1:1090-1434 GCA_964414045.1 uncultured Lishizhenia sp.
CGGACAAAAAAAACCGACTTATACAAGTCCGCTAATTGAAGACGCAGAGGGTGTAGTAGAAACCATGCGGGTAGATTTTCTACAAAAGGTGCGTTTAACAAAGATTCAATGAAATATTTCTTTGTTTTGACATTGCTGCTGTTGTTTTCGTGTAAAACAAGCATAGAAATTGATCAACCAGCACCAGATTTAAAAGTTGTTTATGAGGCTAGCGCCTTAGAACCCTCTTTTTTGTCGATCCAAACCGAACTTGCACTTAAACCCTATCTCTTAGAAGCAGAAGGAAGTCTTGATAAAAAATTCAGTGGTGCTGAAGAACCTTGTGAAGGAATTCGCTACGCTTA
>CAYPVA010000443.1:0-1427 GCA_964414045.1 uncultured Lishizhenia sp.
CGGCAAATGAATTGATACGCGTGGCGATTCTATATGGCTTTTATAAACCACGCAGTAACCATCAAATCAACACTGAACTCCAAAGCCAAGAAGAAGAAGCCTTAAAAAGACGCATGGCTCGTTTGATGAACTGGGAGGAATAAAATAAATTCACCAATCAACTTTAACTATGAAAATTTTTTACTTGAGTCTTTTTATGCTACCGCTTTTATTTATGTCCTACGGTCAAACGTACTGGAAAAAAGTGAGTGCCGGAACCGAATACAGCGTTGCCTTGCGCTCAGATAGCACCTTGTGGTCTTGGGGAACTAACAATAATGGACAGTTAGGAACAGGCGGTTCATCTACAGAGCTTCCCGCACAAATTGGCACAGATCATGACTGGACGGATATCTCTTGCGGCGGTTTTCATGCACTTGCTTTAAAAGCAAACGGAACCCTTTGGGGTTGGGGTAGCAATGCTGTTGGGCAAGTTTCAGTGGTGCAACTTCAGCAAATTGCAGTGCCTGTTCAAATTGGATCAGACCTAGACTGGAAGCAAATTGCTACTGGAACGGGCCATTCAGCAGCCATTAAAAGTAATGGCACGCTTTGGATGTGGGGAAATAATTTCTCAGGTCAATTAGGAAATGGTGCCAATGTCAATTTAAACACGCCAACACAAGTTGGTCAAGATACTGATTGGGCGTATGTCAGCTTAGGTGGCGCACATACCTTGGCACTTAAGCACGATAGCACGCTTTTTGCATGGGGAAACAACTCGCTTGGTCAGCTTGGGAACAATACCCAAGCCGATACCTCACTTCCCATACAAATCACGAACTACAAATGGATTTCTGTTGAAGCAGGTTTTGCCTCAAATGGAGGTGTGCGCGCAGATGGCACAGCCTGGACCTGGGGTTTCAATGCCAATGGTCAACTTGGGCTAGGCGATACACAAAATCGTTTGGTTCCCACACAGCTTGGGGCAGGCAATACATGGCAGCACATCTTTGCGGGTTCTAGTTTTATGTACGGTCTTATGACAGATGCATCTGTATGGTCCTGGGGCTTTAATGGGCAAGGACAGCTTGGGATTGGAACTTTGCAAGCTCAGAATCTTCCGGCTCCGGTTGTGTTACAAGCACATTTCAAATTAGCTTTGGCTGAAGGAGGTACTGATGCATCCGGATCAGCATTGTACGGGCTTCATGTCCTGAGTATTGCACCGGACAGTTTATCGATCTGTAGTGTGGGGGCAAATTACGTTGGGCAGCTTGGAATTGGAAACACTGCTAATCGCTCTTCTTTTGAATGCGATGTCGCAAGTTTAGCGAGCCTCATTGAAATTTCTTCCATAGCCCTCCAAATTTACCCCAATCCAAGCTCAGGACAATTGCACATTGAAGCGTCCAGCGCGCTAAAGAATGCAACCCTCACCGATGCAC
>CAYPVA010000444.1:0-1426 GCA_964414045.1 uncultured Lishizhenia sp.
TCAATGGGTCTGCCTTGGCATTACCGCGCATCCTTGCTTCCTTGCTTGAAAATCACCAAACAGAAAACGGCATCCAGATTCCAAAAGCACTGCAAGCCTATACTGGATTTACAACTATAGACTAGCGCAATGTCTGGGCAAAAACGACGTTAATACGAGGTCTTAGCCCATGGAACGTTTCATCAAGTTTACGCTGCTTTTTTTCTTGTTGCACTTTGCTGCTGCAAATACTTGGTGTCAGGCCAATAAGAAAACAGTACTTCTTGCGCCAAACAAGCAGCCTGTAAAGCTCGATAGCGCTGTTGTTTACACACCTTCATTTCTGTTTTCTAGTAAGTCTACTTTTCCCGACACAATAAGTATTGCACCATCAGCGTATTTTTTTGATCCAACAACCAACTTTTTTACCTGGATCATTGTGCCCCCTGACACCCTCTACTTGCGTTTCCAGGTTTTTACATTTGTCCAACAAAGCAGTTACAGGCGATATACGCTTCAAACAACCAATACTGGCAACGATCTTGAAACCGAACGCGCTAAGTTTCAGCTTGACAAAAGCAATAATTCAGATTTTTTCGGTGGTAACAGCATGCATAAAAGCGGCAGTTTGGCAAGAGGAATCGGTTTTGGCAATAACCAAAGTTTAGGATTGAACTCCGCACTCAATCTGCAACTCAACGGACAAGTTACACCTAACCTGCAACTCACCGCTGCATTATCCGATGCCAATATCCCTTTTCAGGCGTCGGGCACCACCAATCAGTAAAAATAACCGCCGGTGACTTCTGGCTCGACAAACCAGACGGTCAGTTTTTAGTCTACCGAAAAAGGGCTCAAGGTCTGACCGGATTTTATAATTGGAAACTCGAAAACGGTGCAAAGATCTACACCCAAAGTAGCATTGGCTTATCAAAAGGTAAATTTCAAAGACAAATTATTCAAGGCCTCGAGGCCGTGCAAGGACCGTATCGCCTAACGGGCGCAAGCAATGAACCCTTTATTTCTATCCTGGCTGGAACCGAGCGCATTTATATCGACGGACAACTCATGCAAAGAGGTCAGGAATTTGACTACATCATTGACTACACAAGTGCCGAACTTACTTTTACATCTCGACACCTCATCACAAAAGACACGCGTATTGTTGCTGAATTTCAATACGCCGATCAAAATTATGCCCGAAGTTTGTTGCAACATACCACGCGCTACGAAAGCCAAAAAATGAAATCTTGGGTGGCTTTGTATCAAGAACAAGACCTCAAAAATCAGCCCTTGCAACAACTGCTTTCAAATGAACAACTGCAAGCGTTAAGTCAGATAGGCGATGAGCTCAGTCAGGCCTTCGTGCTTGGTTACGACTCTACTGGTTTTCTAGAAAATGCAAATATGTATCTCAATTAAATATAATTGATTTAGATATTCTACT
>CAYPVA010000445.1:0-1184 GCA_964414045.1 uncultured Lishizhenia sp.
AACAACCCCTAGTATTAATGCTAGTGCGAACAAATACATGTCTTGAGGCCAAAAAACTTGACCGAGAATGACGAATTTGCGCTCGATGATATTGAGCATGAGCAATGGCTCACCTTCGATGCGCAAATGTGGGCCAGCAAATAAGAAACCTAGTAAAAGGTAACTGACTATTTTACGCTTGTTATAAAAAGAACCAGAGGGCTTCTTCGGAAAAATCCATACGCGTTTTCCTTGTTCGTTTACGGTTGCAATCCTGTCGCGGAATGCTTCATCGTGCTCACTCATGGCAATTCATGGTTTATTTCTCGATAATGGTTCCTTGTGGTGCGAGTCCTTTGGCAGCAGGCAAAGACAAAACGTAAGAAGCTACCTGCTGAATTTGAATAGGGTTGAATTTAGAGGAGTGTTCTGGCATTCCGTTTGCGGTTCCGTATTTGACTGTTTTGAAGACTTCTTTGATGTCGTAACCGTAAATCCAGGTGTTGTCTGTGAGGTTTGGGCCAATCTCGCCTTCTCCTTTTGTTTTGTGACAAGCTACGCAATTCGCTGCAAAAATGCTGGCACCAGAAGCTAAATCACTGGATGCCGTCATGAGTGTAGCGTTTGTTTCATCGACGTTCATGGCCATTTTACTCAAGTAGGCTTGCACCTCTTTCTCTGCGACTTTCATTTCTTTGTCATAGGCTTTGATTTGTAAATCAGAAACGCCTAGAATATGGTAATTGATCAAGTAAATAAAAGCGAAAACGATAGTGGCATA
Organism: uncultured Lishizhenia sp.; assembly: GCA_964414045.1. GTDB lineage: Bacteria > Bacteroidota > Bacteroidia > Flavobacteriales_D > Crocinitomicaceae > UBA952. The sequence goes on from CAYPVA010000445.1 coordinate 761, forward strand.
GAAACCCCATACCCACCATGGTGGCAAGTTGTTATCGAGCTCTTGAATACCGTCGTATTCGTGGTCCATCAGAATTTTGTGTTCTTCCTCGATCGGAACAGCGTCGGTGAGTACTTGGTTTACTTTCTTGAACGAAGCCACAACCGGTACTTCTTCTTGAACTGTTTTAGGTTTCACCATCGCCATCATTTGGTTGAATAAATGACGCAAGTAAAGTACAACGATCAGTAAAATGACATTGATGACCACAAGCGCTAGTAAATCTGTAGTCTCGACAAGTAACCATGGGCCACCTTTCTCACCTTCGCCTGGGCCAACAAAGGTGAGTGCATTGGCATCATTGCTATAGAAGAAAGAGCCCGTAGAGATGATCAAAATGAGCAGCTTGCCACTGTTGCTGATTTCTTTTAATTTGTTTTTGAAA
>CAYPVA010000445.1:1194-1423 GCA_964414045.1 uncultured Lishizhenia sp.
CAGATTTCATGAGTGTCATGAGCGTGCCTGCCATGACTATTATTGCAATGATCAAAATGAAGGTGAGCACCATTAACCAATTAAAGATAGAGAGGTTGCCTTTGTAGTCCGTTACCTTAATTGGGTCAACGACAACAGTGCTATCAGCAACAACAACTGAAGTAGGGGCAACATAACTATCTATGTAGCTAAAAATGGCATCGATGTCTTCGTTTGTGACTGCCTGAGC
>CAYPVA010000446.1:0-1422 GCA_964414045.1 uncultured Lishizhenia sp.
CGGGTAAATAAAAACCGGTGGCTACATTTGATGAATGTAGTTTATAGTCTTGCAAAAGGCTGTCATATTGAAGTTGTAGCAAGACCAACTCTCTGGAGTTGTCTACAAAGGGACAGGGTGAGCCCCATGGTGAAATCGGGCTAAAACCGGTGCTATCGCCGCCGGGCATAAAACTTAAAATAAAGCCCTTTCCGGTGTAAATTGAACCCAGTTCATTGTTCTTGTCGATAACCAAGCCCAGCGGTGATCGATGTGGCGTAAAGGTCTTGATTGGTATGCCGGTTTCACTAGTTTTATGAATATCGCCTGTTGCTTCGTCTTTGTAATAATCAGCAACATGGCCATAATGCGAAAGCGGCTCGGTAAATTGAAGACCAGAAGGGATAGCCGGGAAGTTAGGGTCAGCATTAAAATGTCCTGCTAAAAAAGCGCCATTTTGCGGGTTAATTAATGGGTCTAGTGTGGCATCGTACTGCGGGTCAAGTAAAGGATTTTGATTGCCACCAATGCGCCATGGAAAACCATAGTGCTTACCTTGTTGGATCCAATTGAGCTCTTCGGGGTCATCGCGTTCGCCGGCGTTGTCTATGGCAAATAAATGATTCTGGGCATTCCATGCCATATCAAATGCGTTTCTTGTGCCTTCGGCAAAAACGTAGCCCGAATTGGCCAAAAACACAGAATCATTCAGGAGATAGAGATTTTGGGCATCGATAGGAATTCTGAAGATTTTGCTCGTGAGCGCTTGCTCGCGCAGGCCAGGGTAAGTACCATTATTGGTTTGAACTTCTCCGAAGGAAGTTCTTGAACCACTTGAAAAAAACAAATATTGTTGCGTAGGGTCGATATTGAGGGCCGTAAAACCGTGATCGCCATTGGCGCTGCTGGTTGGGTAAGCTTCTGTTGAGAGCACCGTTGACCAAATCCTAGATCCATTGGGTTGTAATACTCCTTTGATGATCATTCCGATACCTGTTGTGCTGTACCAAATATTTCCGGAAAGGAAAATGGTACTGTCTAAAAAACAAAAGCCCTGAAGCCGGCTAAGGCCGTGATCTATGCTTGTGTAGCGCAACGTATCTGCTTGTAATTGTTCAAAGACCTCATAAATGTTGCCGTTCGAACTGGCGTAGAATAGATTTTTGGAGATAGGGTCTTGGGCCAATTTTGCTGCCCAAGGCTTAGGTTTTAAGATGGAATCTATTTGAATGTCTGTTTGCAGCGGTGTAACTCGTTGCGCTAATAGTTGTTGGTGCTGCAATAAGAATAAAACGAGGAGAAAATGAAATTGACGGATAGAATTCATTAGTGAAAATTACAAATAATTCGTCAAAATCAGGCCTTTAACACGCATACAAACGACTGCGCAAAATGTTTTTTAACACTACTAATCAACTTATTAACAATAAATCCCTATAATCT
>CAYPVA010000447.1:0-1422 GCA_964414045.1 uncultured Lishizhenia sp.
GCATCAACCGTGACAAAGGTTGCATGATTGTGGTGCGGCCCGACCAATATGTGGCGAACGTTTTACCACTCGATGCGTATGACGAGCTGTCGGCCTACTTTGCAGGCATTCTCAGTTAAGTCATTTGCAATCGCACGCTAAACTCTTCGGATGAACACAACACATCCGGAAGTAACTTCAGAGGCACCACAAGCCGTGAGCTTTTGGCAGGCTCTGAGGTTCTGGTTCAAGTTGGGCTTCATCAGCTTTGGCGGGCCAGCAGGCCAAATAGCCATCATGCACGAAGAGCTGGTGGTACGCAGGCGTTGGTTGTCAGAAAAACGCTTTCTGCACGCCCTCAACTACTGCATGGTCCTGCCCGGCCCCGAAGCTCAACAGCTGGCCACCTACATCGGCTGGTTGATGCACAAGACACGCGGTGGCATCGCTGCCGGCGCGTTGTTTGTTTTGCCTTCGCTGTTCATGCTGATTGGTTTGTCTTGGCTCTACATTGCTTTTGGCCACATCGCCTGGGTGGCAGGTTTGTGCTACGGTATCAAGCCTGCCGTGACGGCTATCGTGGTGCAGGCGGCGCATCGCATTGGTTCAAGAGCCTTGAAAAACAATTTTTTAATTGCCATCGCGGCTGCCAGCTTTGTGGCCATCTTTGCACTGAATGTGCCCTTCCCGATCATCGTTGTAGTTGCAGCACTTGTTGGCTTGATCGGTGGTCGCATGTCACCCGCTTCCTTCAGTGCAAGTGGTGGGCATGCCAGCACACAAGCATCCTTCGGCCCTGCGCTGATTGACGACCACACACCTACACCTTCACATGCCATGTTCACATGGAAACGCTTTCTCAAAGTTTTGCTGGCTGGGGCTGTGCTGTGGACATTGCCCATGGCTTTTCTAATGATGCAACATGGCTGGGATCACACCTTGACGCAGATGAGTTGGTTCTTCACCAAAGCTGCGCTTCTAACGTTTGGCGGTGCTTATGCGGTACTTCCCTACGTCTACCAAGGCGCAGTTGAACAATTTGGCTGGGTCACTGCAACGCAGATGATCGATGGCTTGGCCTTAGGTGAAACCACACCCGGTCCACTCATCATGGTGGTGGCCTATGTAGGATTTATCGGTGGCCATGTCAAAGCTGTATTAGGACCCGACAATTTGTTTTTAGCTGGTGCCCTGGCCGCAACGCTGGTGACGTGGTTCACGTTCTTACCCTCCTTCATTTTTATTTTGGCGGGTGGCCCTTTTGTAGAGAGCACTCACAATGATTTGAAATTCACCGCACCCCTGACGGCCATCACAGCCGCAGTGGTGGGTGTGATCTTGAATTTAGCCTTGTTCTTTGGCTATCACACGTTGTGGCAGCAAGGATTTGCTGGATCACTGGACATTGCTTCTGCGCTCATTGCACTGGTTGCCGCCATTGCG
>CAYPVA010000448.1:0-1422 GCA_964414045.1 uncultured Lishizhenia sp.
CCGATCGGAGTGTGTTCTGCGTTAGTGGCTTTTACTTGGTGCATCAGTGTGCCCGCGAGACCCATGAGGATTCCGAGCGGCAACGCCCAAAAGATGGTTACCAGAGGGCTCAGCATTACCAGTGGGCTCGGGTTAGCGCGACGGAATCGTTCGGGAGCATCAAAGCGTGTCTCTTTGCCAGCCACTAGCGAATAGGTCTCACCCTGGATTGACACCTGGCTGGCGTGCGCCTCGAGGGCCGCCTGCTTGATCTTCGCGGTCTCTGAATTGCCGACCGAAACATCGGCTCGCTCGCCCTTTTCGGCGATGACCCAGAACTGTGGAGCGCGGCCGCGGCGAGCACGCGCGTACTGACGCAGTGCCGATGCTGTTGCACGGTGCGCTAGAACATGGTCAGGATGCCCGAATCCACCCTTTGAGTTGTAGGTCACAACCGCATCAGGCTTGAATTCGTTTAGCTCACGAAGAATGTCATCTGCGATGACCTGGCTGCCAGCAGCACTCAGCGACATCTCGTCAAGGTCGCGTGGCTTGGCGGCTCGACCGAACACGTTAACGCGCATACCTGAATCTAGGTATGCGCGTGTGCCCGCGAACTTGTGTTTGAGGTTCGGCCCAAACGCCTGCAAAGCGTTCAGGAGTTCGTTGGTGCGAAAATGGCCCATCGATTCGAGCTTGCCCTCGAGCGATTTGATCTCGTCGAGTTTGACTCGACCCCGCTCGCCGCGAGTCAGGGTGAGAATCATTACCTCAGCACCGGCTGCCAGACGCTCGGCAATCAGGTGACCGGTAAACAGGCTTTCGTCATCGGGATGCGCGTGCACCAGCAAAAGTCGCTTCGAATTCAAGGTTGCCTTAGCCATGCCTAACACTCTACCTTTCGCAAAACAGTTACAAATTTGGGCTGCCGCATCTGGAGAATTGTTCGGTAAACCGACTATGTTTTACGGTAACTCGGTCGTTTCCATGGGGAGAGGTAAGGGATGAGTTACAAGTCACCATTCTGTTCAGATTTGATTGAAATCGCAGAAGACGCGGGCCATGCCGATTTGGTGCAGTGTGCCTGCGGATTTAACTACAAGGTTGGTGATCTGCTCGAGTTCAACAAACTGAATACGCAACTGGCGAATACCCAAGGCAAGATCGCGAAGCTAGTGCAAGCGATGGCGACTATTAGCCGCAGCAACCGCGAAACCGCCGCGTATGCCGCGAGCGCACCTACAACGACCTACACGGCTCCGGTCGCATCCCCCGCTCCCCTACGTCAGACTGTCAGCGTTGCACCAGCCACGGCACCAGCAGGTAACTACTCCTCCGCTCCGCTTCGCGAGCCAAAGGCCACTCGCGTGCGAGTAGCTATCTCGGCGCAGCAGTGGCTCATCATCGGCGCCAGTCTGCTGGTTTTCGTGGCCGGGATCGTGT
>CAYPVA010000449.1:0-1422 GCA_964414045.1 uncultured Lishizhenia sp.
AACCTGAAGGTTGCGAACGCCAGCGCGTTGGAGTTTGTCGCCTTGGTGACGCGATGGCGAAACCGTGACATCGGCATGCAAGCAAGCCGCGAGCGTCATGTTGCGAAGGGCGCTATCCATGGGGTTTTTGGCCAGTTTTTGACGCGGCGCAGACAGGCCGGTAACGAATCTGAAGATGCCATTGGCGATTGGAGTCAAAAGGGCCGCGCTCTTTGGCGTGTGCCACATGAACGTGTGAACAACATGGATCGAGCGAATGCCCTTGCTGCGGGCGACCTGGGTTAGTGCTGTCACCAGCGCAAACTCGGAGTGGCTGATGATCGCATCCGGCTTGAATTCATCGAGGACTTCACTGGCGAAGGCACGCAGTGCCTTGTTGTTTCTGTAAAGCGGCATGTCGATACTCGGAACCGTGATGACCTTGGGCGGCTCTATGCGGCGGACTTTTGCCGAAAGTTTGGTGGCTGAGACCGCCGGGGCCAAAACAGCAACAGTTTCACCCTGAGCTGCGAGTGCCTCCGCCTGGCGCAAGAGAGCGCTCTGGGCTCCGCCAACAAAGGTCAGCGCGTAGTCACAGACGATCAGATAACGCATTGAAGATTCCCCCTGTAAGCATTGGGCGCCTAACAGCCGAGATTACTCGCAGAACGGCCCTTTTGCCATTTGATTGCGCTCGTGAACGCTAGCCGAGGCGGCTAATCGGTCGAATAGACCACGTGATGTTTGAGTTCTGGTTTTTCGACGCGTGGATGCGCAAACGCCAGCTCAGGTTTCTCGGTTAATCCGATTCGCTCCATGACTCTGCGCGACGGTTGGTTGACGGCTGATGTGTATGAGTAAATCGTTTCGAATTGTTCGCGGCCAAAGGCAAGTGCTGCGGTCGCTCCTTCGGTGGCGAAGCCCTGCCCCCACGCCGATTGCTTGAGACGCCAACCGATCTCGATGCACGGCATCCATGGCAGGCCCAGGTCTTGCTCAGACAGGCCGATAAAGCCAATGAATGGGTCCCCACCTTTAACCTCAACCGCCCAAAGTCCCCAACCGCGGTCGGCAATTCGATCTCGCAATCGCTGAAACATGGCTTCGGCCTGCTCGCGACTCAGTGTCGAAGGAAAATAGCGCATGACCTCTTCGGATTCACCCATGGCAATCCATTCTTCGAGGTCGCTTTCACGCCACTGGCGCAGAAGCAATCGTGGCGTTTCGAGTTCGACGTGTTGCACTAGTTGACCGACTCGGGGTCGTCGATGAATTCACGGACTTCTTGCGGGCAGCGGCATCCCTTGGCAATCTTCGCCGCCCAACGATAGGCGTCTTCGGCCGAGTCGCACTCGAGCACCGAAAAGCCGCCCAACACCACAGGCGACTTCGTAATTGGGCCGGCAGTGACCGAGCCATGTTCGTCTACGGTAACCGGGTCGT
>CAYPVA010000450.1:0-1421 GCA_964414045.1 uncultured Lishizhenia sp.
CGTTCGTGGTCTTTGTAGGTAGTGCGGATCATGCCTGGCCACGGGAATTTAATACACAGGTTGCCATTGACGCCATTGCCTTCTATTTCTGCGCCATTTTCGTCAACCAAACAAGGCTGAATGCCGGGTAGTGGCAAAGTTGCATAAGAAGGTTTCGACGGTGTTACACCAGCCAAATTTGAGATCATGACACCACCGGTTTCGGTTTGCCACCATGTATCAACTATAGGGCAACGATTTTGCCCGATATGCTCGTTATACCAATGCCATGCTTCCTCGTTGATAGGCTCACCAACAGAGCCCAATACTTTGAGCGAACTGAGGTCTTTGCCTTTGATCGGATCCAAACCAAAGCCCATCAAACTTCTGATGGCTGTTGGTGCCGTGTATAAGATATCGACTTTGAATTTTTCTACGACCTCCCAAAATCTGCCCGCATCTGGCCAAGTTGGTACGCCTTCAAACATAAGTGTGGTGGCTCCAGCACTCAGCGGCCCATAAATAATGTAGCTATGCCCGGTAATCCAACCGATGTCTGCGGTACAAAAATGAACTTGCCCTGGTTGGTATTGAAATGCATTCACAAAAGTATAGTTGGTCCAAACCATATAACCAGCCGTTGTATGCACAACTCCTTTTGGCTTGCCGGTAGATCCTGAAGTATAGAGAATAAACAAAATATCTTCCGCTTCCATGGTTGCTGCTTCGACCTTCGGGTTGCCCATGGTTTCTACCTTTTTGATTTCGTCTTCCCACCAAACATCACGGCCTTTGATCATCGAAACAGGAGTGCGGGTGCGCGTGCAAACGATGACGCGTTTGATGGTTTTGTTCCCAACAAGTGCGTCGTCGATGACACTTTTTAATGGAATATCTTTGGCGCCACGAAACGCACCATCACAAGTCACAATAAATTCAGCCCCAGCGTCGTCTAGGCGATCGGCAATGGCCTGCGCTGAAAAGCCCCCAAAAATTACAGAATGAATGGCACCAATGCGTGCACAAGCTAAGGTAGCAATGGCAAGTTCAGGAATCATACCCATATAAATACAAACGCGATCCCCTTTCTGAACTCCGTTATTCAAGAGCACATTAGCAAATTGCTGCACTTTAAAGTGTAGTTCTTTGTAGGTAAGTACGCGGTGGTGCTCATTGGGGTCATTGGATTCCCAGATAATTGCTGGTTCGTTGGCTTTGGTGGCCAAATGACGATCTAGGCAGTTTTCTGTGATATTGAGTTGCCCGCCTTTAAACCATTCAATTTTTGGCTCTTTAAAATTCCAATCCAGGACGCGGTCCCATTTTTTCTTCCAAGTAAATTGTTCGGCAACCTCGGCCCAAAATGCTTCGGGGTCATTGATACTTTTATTGTAAGCTTCTTGATACGCTTCAAAAGAACGCAGTTGGTAAGGGTAATTCAT
>CAYPVA010000451.1:0-411 GCA_964414045.1 uncultured Lishizhenia sp.
CTTTCGATGAGGTGCGGAATGCTCAAGCCAACATAGCCTTTTTTGTGATAAGCGTATATTCCACCCCCAATGTTAGGTTTACTCAGGCTGTACCCCTGCAGTAAATTAGGATCGGTGAGGTCAGTGGCTAACAAGCTCGAGAAATCTGCTTGGTTGTTTAACCAACCCCCAGACATACCAAAAGACACGCGCCAGCTCGAGTTTTTAAATTTGAGGTGATACGCCGCATTGAAAAGTGCTGCAACATTTGACCTCGAACCAATTTTGTCATTGTTAATGGTAAGGCCCAGCCCAAAGTTTTTGCGGTAAATGGGTGCATGTACTGACAAAAACTGCGAGCGCGGAGCGCCTTCCCAACCTAACCATTGAGCACGGTGAACAAGCGTTGCGTTCAACGAGCCTCGGCTTCCG
>CAYPVA010000451.1:426-1420 GCA_964414045.1 uncultured Lishizhenia sp.
AGGCAGGATTAAAATGCAGCGGATTGAAAAAATAAAGTGAAGATTGTGCAGATTGTTGGGCTAAACCAGCAAAAGTTAGGGCACAAAAAAGAAGTATAGAAAGTGTTTTCATCATTTACGGCTGGATTTCGATATAACCTTTTAGGGGTTCTTGTGATTTTTTGTGGGTATCGATGTAACAAAAATAGGTAGCTGCCGGCAGTGGCCCTTCCGGATTTCCCTTTTCAGACCAACCATTCCAATTATTGAGATAAGGCTGTGCTTCGTATACCAAATTCCCCCATCGATTAAAAATTTTGACTTCTAATTCCGGATACTGCGCTGTATTTTGCAAAAGCCAAATATCATTGAGGCCATCGCCATTAGGAGAAAGAAACGGCGGCCACCCAACCCCACTCAGCCGAAGACACTCGATTGAAAATGTATCGAGTTCAGTACATTGATTGGCATCAGTGAGTGTCAAAACATAGGTTCCGGCATCGATATTAGCTAAATAAGCTCCGCTCTGACCGTTGCTCCAGATGTATTGTAAATTGCCAAAGCCTCCAGAACCTTGTATGCTGATAAAACCATTGGCTTCGCCGCATTCAGAAATTTGAGAGCCAATAAAATCAATAACCAGAGGGCTCGGTTGCTGTAAAGTGGCAAAGGTATCTACCTGGCAGCCATCTTCATTTGTAAGCGTTATGGCATAGGTCCCGACTGCTAAATTCTGAGCACTATTGCTTATGGATACAAAAGGAGTCCAGGCATAGGTGATGGCAGACTGTGAAGTGGCATTTACTTGAATTGAGCCGTCTGTTCCTCCGTGACATTTTACATTTGAGCTCGTCAAAGAGGTGATATCAATGACATCAGGCGCAGCAATGAAAATAGAATCTGTACTTGAGCAACCGGTTGCATTTGAGGTAAGTGTATAATAGTAAATACCATTCAAATCGATTTGGATACTTTGTGTATTTGCAGTGCCAATGATACCAGGCCCAATCCAAGC
>CAYPVA010000452.1:0-1417 GCA_964414045.1 uncultured Lishizhenia sp.
GTGCAAAGATATGTACTCTTTTTGGTTCTGCAACAATTTTTTGAAAGAAATTTTATTTTTTTTTCAATCAAAAATATAACTGCTTGATTTTAAAGCAAATTGAACTCAAAGATTTTTTATCTTTTTATTTAACTCCAATAGGACGCTATCCGATATGGCAGCTGAAGGAGAAAAATGAAGACTAACTAAAGAAGTGTTTAACTCCATTATAAAAGCGTCCTTTATATAGAGCTTACTATGCTTTGCATTCGCATCAAAGGCCAATACCCAATCTTGTTTGTACAGATAACCATCGCCCCATGTTGCGAGAATTAATTGTACGATTACTTTAATTTTGTCCTCAAGTGAACTTTCACCAGAAAATTTCAATTCTGTTAAAGCGATGCCGAGTTGGTCAGTTAAAATGGTTTGGTCTGCTTTGGACCATGACTTAAACGAAGGCAGGATGTTTTCAATTAAAAATCGCTCGTTGGTATTCAAGACGTAACGTTCCTTACGCTGATTGATTTGCCTTGCAACGGCAAACCATTGTTTGAGAGCAATAAGCAAGCCTACTAATAAAGCGATTCCGGTAAGTTTCGCTGTGAAAATAAATTCCTGCCATATTAGTACCGGTATTAGCAGTAATAATATGGCAAAAAATGGCAACCAGAAATTAAAATGAAATTTATTCAGCGATCCATTTGTCATTTCTCATTTCGCCTTTAATGGTTACATCTTTGGTTCTAGAATAATCTTCAGCGGCCATTAGCATTTGTTCTCGGGTATCGCGTCTGATGAGTATGGCTGAGGATCCTTGTGACTTGACTTCTATGTAGAATCCGTTTCTTAAACGAGCGGGTTTTGTTGGTGGTCTTCCCATGTTTGATTTGGTTAAAGTTTGATAAGAATTGACAATATAACTATTTTATTGGACAATTGTTGTCTTTTTGTCAAAAATCATGCCTAATTCATTTCAAGGCAAAGCACTAACTTTGCAGCATGATTCAATTAGACCGTCTCGGATACTTTTTACCACAGGGGCACTTATTTGCAAATGTCAATCTACAAATCAACAAAGGAGACAAGGTTGGCTTGGTTGGCAAGAATGGTGCAGGAAAATCAACACTATTAAGAATACTTTCAGGAATAATACAGCCAACAGACGGGCAAATTCACCATCCTAAGCATTTAAAATTTGGTTTTCTAACCCAAGATATTCATATCGATGTACAACAAAGCGTTTATGACTTTTTGTTCTATTCAAATGAATTGCTCAATAAAATCAGACAGCGCCTAGATGAAATCAACGAACAACTAACAACCCGAACCGATTACGAAGCAGAGAGTTATTTAGCCCTGCTAGACGAGTTAACTGAACTGAACCATAGTTTCAATGTACACGAAGGTTATCAGTGGGAAGAAAAAATCAAAGCTA
>CAYPVA010000453.1:0-1417 GCA_964414045.1 uncultured Lishizhenia sp.
GGAGAAACCATTCAATGGTTCAGTGCCGCAACCGGAGGATCAGCACTAGCATCTACAACTGCGCTTGTTTCGGGAACTACCTATTATGCACAAGCAACGAACTCAAATGGATGTGTTAGTAGCAGTCGCAGTGCATTAACAGTTGTTTTCAATAACGCCTTGCATTTTGATGGAACCAATGATTACGTCAATGTTGGGGATGTCATTGAGGCCTTCTCAGATATCACAACTGAAGCATGGGTATATTGGCAAGGTTCCGCCTTAGCGCATTCTGAAATCTTTACAAAAGATGGAGTTTCTTCTATGGCGATTACAAGTGCCAATAAACTACACGCAAACTTTGGAGATGGTTCTATTTGGATTGCAGGACTTGACTCGCAAACTCCGATACCTTTAAATAAATGGACACATGTTGCTATTACAAGACAAAGCGGGGTAGTAAAAATGTACATCAACGGTATTGAAGATGCTGCTACCGTAACCAATACAGCTACCGGACAAAACACTTCTCCGCGTATAATTGGTGGTAAAATGGTAGGTTCATCTACTAATAACACATTATTTAATGGTAAAATTGATGAAGTAAGATGTTGGTCCGTTGCTAGAACAGCTGCACAAATTAGTGCTAACCTTTCAACTCAATTTGTTGGTAACGAAGCCAACCTACTTGCCTATTTTAATTTTAATCAAGGAGTTGCAAGTGGCAATAATACTGGGATTACTACATTAACGAATAGTGTGTCGGCCGGAACAAATGGCACAATTACTTCTTTCGCACTGAATGGTGCTACAAGTAACTTTGTTGCAGGGTATTTCCCAGAAATTACAGGAAATAATACAGTTCTTGCCGGATCTACACTTCAACTTTCAAATGCTGTAAGTGGTGGTACTTGGTCTTCATCCAATACAAATACTGCAACAGTTAATAGCTCTGGATTAGTTAGCGGTCTAGTTGCGGGTTCGGTAACAATCACGTATACCTATTGTGGTCAATCAACCACATACGCTGTAACAGTTCAGTCAGCTGCTGCAATTTCTGTGAATTCATCACCTCTAACGAGTTTTGCAAGTTGTTCAGGTTCCGCATCTGCTTCTCAAACAATCAGTGTTTCTGGTTCAAGTTTAACTGCCAACGTATCAGTTGCAGCACCAACAGGTTATGAAGTTAGCTTGAGTTCTGGTTCAGGATATGCAAGTTCTATTACTATTACAGCAAGTGGTACACTATCCGCTACAACTGTTTATGTAAGGCTTGCTGGTACTGCATCTGTAGGTAGTGTAAACGGGTCATTGAGCATTACTTCAACCGGAGCAACAACACAAACAGTTTCGTTAACGGGGACTGTTACCCAAACACCATCAACTCCAACAGGTTCTGTAACCGTACAACCAACTTGTGCTACAACTACTGGTACAA
>CAYPVA010000454.1:0-1410 GCA_964414045.1 uncultured Lishizhenia sp.
TCCATGATTGGCCAGCCTATTTTACCTATACTCGAACAATAATGACCGAAGCACAGCATTTTTTTAAGTCACATTTGGGGCAAACAAGCCCATTTCCATTTCTCATTGAAGTTGAAAGTGCTGAAGGGGCTTATATTTATGATAAAAAAGGCAAAGCCTATCTAGATATGATCGCCGGTGTGGCAGTCAATAATATTGGACATCGCCATCCTAAAGTACTTGCGGCGCTTGAAAATCAACTCCAAAAGCACCTGCATGTGATGGTTTACGGTGAGTTCATTCAAGATGCGCAGCAAGATTTAGCCAAACAATTGTTACAAGTACTTCCTCAAAATTTGGATGGTGTTTATGTCGTTAATTCGGGGACAGAAGCCATTGAAGCGGCACTCAAATTGGCCAAGCGCGTTACAGGACGCACTGAGTTGGTCTCTTTCAAAGGAAGTTATCATGGCAGCACGCATGGTTCTATGAGTGTTTCGGCAAACGAGGTGAAGAAGATCGCTTTCAGACCACTTTTGCCAGATGTTCGGATTCTGCCACACAACGAGCTTGCATTTTTAGATCAAATTACTACTCGTACTGCCGGGGTACTCCTAGAAACAATTCAAGGAGATGCCGGTGTGCGCAAACCGAGCCATGAATTTCTGCGCGCACTCCGAGAACGATGCACTGCGGTTGGCGCCTTACTCATTTTTGATGAAATCCAATGTGGCATGGGCCGAACAGGCCGAATCTTTGCTTTTGAGCATTTCAATGTCGTGCCCGATGTGTTGGCACTCGGCAAAGCACTAGGAGGCGGCATGCCAATTGGCGCTTTGGTTGCCGCACAAAAGCACCTCAATCAATTTACCCATGATCCCATGTTGGGTCATATCACGACTTTTGGTGGTCACCCGATGGTTTGTGCGGCTGCAGCAGCCACGCTTCAAGTTTTGCAATCAGAAATAAATTGGGAATCACTCGAACAACGTGCAGCGTCTTTCTGTACCAAAATTGCTGCTCACCCAAAAGTTTTGACGCACAGACGCGTTGGTGCCATGTTTGCTTTTGACTTAAAAGATGCGCAAGAAGTTGAAAAAATCGTACAGTATTGCCTAGATGCTGGCTTGATCACTTTCTGGTTTTTGTCACATCCATATAGTTTTCGTTTGTCACCACCGTTAAATCTGAGCCAAGCAGAATGGGATAGCGCACAACGCATCATTCTTTCAGCTTTAGATACGCTTTAGTTTATATTCATTCACAAACACTTATCTTTGTACTCCTATTTTAAATTATGAAGGTTACAGATCACCTTGCCGCTGCCAAAGACACGCTATTTTCTTTTGAAATTTTACCGCCATTAAAAGGTAAAAGCATTAGTTCAATTTATGCAGGCATAGATCCATTGATGGAATTCAAGCCGAAGTT
>CAYPVA010000455.1:0-1408 GCA_964414045.1 uncultured Lishizhenia sp.
TTTATTAAATAAAAGATGATTATGATAGAAATTTCAGTAAAAAAGAATGAAAAAAGACGACTGGGAATTGAAACTGGAAATTCACGGATAGTAATTTTGCTTTTATATTCTTTTTCTTTAAAAATGAGTTTATTTTTTATTCTTTTTTCTGGTTTAGTAAAAACATCATTTTCCCATTCGTAACCATTAAATTGGTTGGTAATATCTACTGAGTTTGACGTGACTTTTGAGAATTTCCAATGGTTCGTTAATCTTGAAGTTGTGGAACGAAAAGAAATTGCTGGTCCGTCTTCGTATTTACTGCAGCTTGTCTGTGTTAAACTAATGCCTAAAGCGAGAATGATGGAGTAAATGATTTTGTTCAAGTAGGCGGCCAACTTCCTTTTTCAGCAACAGATGATTTTACTTACGAAGCATGGATTAATCCATCTGTTATTGATTTTAATTACCATGGATTTTTAGGGATTGACGCGAATAATACTCGTGGACCTTCTCTATGGGTTGGACCTTCTGGGGCCTTGCATACAGACAGCTATAGTGGCTCAGCTCGGTATGATATGCTCGTAAATAATTTCTTTACTGCAAACACGTGGGTTCACATGGCTTGGGTAAAAAGTGGAACAACCTATAAAATTTATAAAAATGGGGTACAGGTAGCTACTGCTACGGCTCCTGCAAGTGTGAATCTGCCAAATGCTAACTTCACGATTGGTAAACTAGATAATTACTTTGCAGGAACCTTAGATGAAGTGCGTATTTGGAATACAGCCAGAACGGTTCAGCAAATTAATGATAATATCAATGTTACTTTAAATGGCAATGAAACGGGTTTAAAAGCCTATTATCACTTTAATCAAGGAACCCCAATGGGTTTAAATACGTCTAATACAACTTTGTATAATGCAACGAGCACTGCTAATATGAACGGTACATTGACCAATTTTGCATTGACAAATACGGCTTCAGTTTCGAATTTTGTCGATGGGTTCAAAATAGTCATCGCTACACAACCAGTTAGCCCATCAGCTAATTGTTTGAATGCAACACCTAATACAGTGAGTGTTACGGCTTTTGGTACAAATCTAACTTACCAATGGTACAGCAATTCATCCAATTCAACTGTAGGTGCAACAGCAATTTCAGGAGCAACTAGCTCGACTTATTCACTACCTACTTCTGTTGCAGGAACAAAGTATTATTACGTTGTTGTTTCGGGTCCATGTACTTCTAGAACTAGTTCAATTATTTCTCAAGTCATTAATTCTACCACTTTCACTACTAGTGCTTTAGCACAAAATGTTTGTAATGGTGGCACTGCAAGTTTATCATTGACTCCGGTTAACGCGCAATATTCCTACCAATGGTACCGCAACACGATTGCGAGCAACACGGGTGGTACTGCAATTAC
>CAYPVA010000456.1:0-1401 GCA_964414045.1 uncultured Lishizhenia sp.
AACTCTTGTAACTTTTTACAAAGATGCTGCTTTTTCTCTAGGGCTGCTTTAAAATGAAGGGAGTCTTGGTGCGAGGCAGACGCAGACCAAATTTTATTGGATAAACGATTGACTTTTTGCGACTGCTCTAGGCAAGCACATTGTGAGGTATCGGGCTGAGAACAAGCAGCGTGCAAAACACCAACCACGACCAAAGAAATAATTAACTTTATAGTACCCATTGCCGAACAAAAATAGGATAATCTCGTAGAACTGCGCATGCCAAACTGGACTTCTTTTCTTTTTATTTTTCTTGTTTGGACGCAAAGCCATGCTCAAGACTGTCAAGCGACCTTTCAACCAAAAAAAGAACTTGTCGCAAAAACCTATTTGTGTCCTGAGGCCATGCAGGAAGACCTCACACAATTGCATAAACATATTTTAGAAACGCATCCGAACCCCACATACTACGGCAATATCAACGACCTCAGCAGCGCCTATCAAAGCGCCAAATCAAAAGTAAATGCGCCACTAACTGTATACGAGTTTATGGTGGTAGTGAATCAATATTTACTTACCCTCAAAGACTCCCATACTGGTATCAATCCCAAACAATTTTTATATAGCGTTAACGGCAAGCGCCAAGTTTTGCCATTTTTTGTCGATAAAATTGACAACCATTTTTACATAAGCACTGCTTATAACGACGCATTTATCATCGGCGCCGAATTACTCCAAATAGACTCCTATACTTCTGCGCAATTATATGAAAGTGCTTTAGCGCTGAGCCTAACAGAAGGGGACGCCAATGCTGCAAAGGATGAAATCGCGGTTGAGTACATGGGTTTAGTGTACAACCTCCTTTCGATGTCTTTGAGTGAAGCCAAAACAGCACGCGTTAAAATGGTCGATCTCGAAGGCGATACACTTACCCGCCAAATTTCATTTAGTCCGTCGTGGCGCTATTTACTTTCGAGCATGTTTCAAGCAAGCGATGATGAAGTTCGCTACGCCTTCGATGAAAAAAACAATGGCATCCTTACCGTTGAATCATTTCAACCTATTTCCTTAGCCCTTTACAAAAAGAAAATTGACGCATTTTTTGAAGAGGTTCGTACCCGAAATTGCGCCAGTATATTTATTGACCTTCGCAACAACCTTGGCGGTTTGCTGCGCGCCGAAGAATACCTGTTTAGTTACATAAATACAAAGCAAATCGCTTTACAAACGAACTATTTGTACAAGCGCAGCGACTACGATCGCTTCGCGCAATTAAGCCCAATGCAGCAGGTACAATTTGAAAATCGGGCTAAAAACGTCTACCCGAATGGCCTCATTTCCAAAGAATACGATTTTTACAAACTTCCAAAGGGTGCCACACATACCATACTGTATGATTACGTGCCGGAAAACAACCTCAAT
>CAYPVA010000457.1:0-595 GCA_964414045.1 uncultured Lishizhenia sp.
TGTTTCTTGACAGTTTAATATCAATACCTAATCCTCCCAAGGCACTTAATTCATAGGCATTCCCTGGAAAACCGTAATCACGTCGAGCGAACGCGTCTGCCCCGATCTGAAAGAAAGGATTTAAGACGGAGGATTTTTTACGGGGTACAAAGAAATAGCGCATGTTCGCACCCGCTGTAATGAATTTATTATTCCAAATACCTGGACTAAAGAAATCCCCCTGAAAACCAGCTAGGGAAGTATATACAATATCTAAATTCGCAGATTTACGTCTCGTAAATTGTAAGCCCAAATTAGTATATGCGTTGAATTCGTCTTTGTTGGTTCCCCTATTATTAGTCCATAAATCCGTGGGGCCTCCTAATAGGGCAATAGATTTGTCATTTTCCTGCGCCGCTACTGTTCCACTTAAGAGTAATAGGCCTAATAAGATTTTCTTCATCATGTTTTATTTACAGTTTTGTGCAATCGCAGTCGCTGCATCTGGATATCCTTTTGCTTGCGATCTTTGAAAACTTGCACAGGCCTCTCCTTTCTTTCCAATAGATAAAAGAGACATCCCTGCAAAGTAGGCAGATTTACCGGTATTATTTCC
>CAYPVA010000457.1:605-1399 GCA_964414045.1 uncultured Lishizhenia sp.
TTGTTCGGATTTGGTAAAATAGAACAAACTTTCAGAAAATTTACGACCAGCATAATAGCAGATACCCACGTTTTCTAGGTGAGAGAAATTAGCAGGGTCAAGAATTGACAATTCAGCATAGACAGATGCAGCTTGAAGGTATTTGCCTTGTGCAAAAAGCGTATTTCCTTTCACCATTAATGTTTGCAAATCTCTACTACCACCACGAAAAACTTTTATGGTCGGATTCAAAATTGCTGTATCTGCTGGGAACTTTTTCAAGGTCTTTTCTAATTGTGCCAGTAAGTTTTTATCTGCTCCTCGCTTTACTTCGAACATCCCTAACAGGTACTGATTCCAAACCAATGCATTATCATTATTTACGTCCAAAGAAACTTGCAAGGCACGCTTGATTTCATTTGTATCCTTGAGTTTCGCTGAAGTAAAAATCATGTTCTTGTAATAACTCGAGGCTCGTGGCCAGGCATCGAAGGCGCGTTTCGCATAGAAATGAGCCGAATCCATTTTGTTTAGAGATGCATAAATAGATGTGCGCAAGAAATCATTATAATGCAAGAATGGATTATCTTTTTCACTTTCGTTCAGCGCCTTTAAGGCATCATCCCAACGTTTGTCCCGGATATAATAGCGGGAAAGCATCGCCTTCATAGGCAAGGTAGACGAAGAAAGGTTCGGAATATCCGGTAGCTTTTCCACCTCGATGGTAGCCATTTTAGGATCTGCATTCACTTCGCCCATGACGAATTTTTGGATCTTCAAGGACTCAAAGGTTTCGTTTGCGATGTAGATCGCTG
>CAYPVA010000458.1:0-1132 GCA_964414045.1 uncultured Lishizhenia sp.
CCGTTCCGCGCCAACTGGGGTTACGACAACCGCAGCTGCATGGTGCGCGTTCCACCAGAGCGCGGTCAAGGCACTCGCCTCGAGGTGCGCGTCGGCGATGGCGGCGCAAACCCATACCTCGTGATTGCCGGCATCCTTGCTGCTGGTCTAGACGGCTTGAACCGCGGTCTCGAATGCCCTGAGGATGCCGTTGGCATGGCCTACGACAACGAGGGCGCCCCGATTCTGCCGCTCACCTTCACCGAGGCGTTGGATGCGCTCGAGGCCAACTCGCATCTGCACGAGCAGTTGTCGACGCAGCTCGTCGAGACTTTCCTAGTTCTCAAGCGTGACGAGATCGAGCGTTACACCGCCGAGGTCGCCGACCCGACCACCCGTGAGGTTACGCAGTGGGAACACGACGAATACCTGCTCGACTACTAGGTCGGGCTGCAACAAGCTAAACGAAAAGCCCCGGCACATGACCGGGGCTTTTTGCTAAGCGGATTGTGTTTTGCGACTCGACTAGATCGACGGGTTCGACTTGTCGGCGACCAACTTGCCACCGTTGAAGGTCACGCCGACCTCGCGGTAGTAGCCGGCGAGGATTTCCTGCACAGGCAGAATTGAGGCGAGTTCATCCCACTGTGAATCGTGCAGCTCGAGCACAGCATCGCCCTTCCATGGCTGACCGAGGTCGGCATCGACGCCACCCATGGTGATCAGCTGGTCGAGCGAGTTGCCAAGACCTGGTGTAATCGACGGCATCCAGCGGTTGTGCAGCATTGGGTGGCCGTTCACGAAACCGGCTGTCTCGCTTGGCTCGCGCAGAGTGACGACGGCACTTGCAAGGCGGTGGTCGTATGCTGCGACGCTAGCGCCGAGCTTTGCGCCCGCCTCGAGCTTCGGGGTTGCCTTGCCGCGGTTGAAGATGCGAGTCATGGCAATCGAGCCGAGCTTCTTTGGATAACCCTGGAAGAAACCGCGGGCGATAGCGAAGTCCTTGGTGACCCAGATGGCCACGCAACGGCTGTAGGTGACTCCCTCATACTTGCAGCGCACCACCGCGAATGCCTCGAGGTATTGCGAACGCTGTGGGTCGAGCAGCTCTTCGTTACCGGTCGAGCAGCTCTGCCAGTCGGCCCAGATGAAT
>CAYPVA010000458.1:1142-1399 GCA_964414045.1 uncultured Lishizhenia sp.
CATTTGCCGGGTCGGTCAGGTATTCAACCGTGAGCAGGTTGCCCGAATAAAACCAAGGCATGTTCGGAGCCAGTGAGCTCTTGCCGGTCGGTGTCAGCGGTGCAAAGAAGCCGTTGAGTTCAGTCATGTTTTCAAGACTAGCGAAATCGTTAGTTACCGAATGATTGGGACTAAAAATCCTTTGTAACGATTAGGCAAAACATGGCGACAGGCGGCCCTTTTGCGTTGCCACTACCCCACTTTTTACGCAAGTCTAT
>CAYPVA010000459.1:0-1394 GCA_964414045.1 uncultured Lishizhenia sp.
TCAATGAGGAGATCGACAAGCATGTCAAACACATCCACCTCTGACACAAGTTTGCGCAACGGCAAACTCGGAGTCGTAGGAATCGTATTCTTCGTAGTGGCTGCTGCAGCGCCACTACTCGGCATGACCGGTGCCGTTCCGGTCGCTATGTTCCTGGGCAACGGCGCCGGAACTGCGGGCACCTATCTTGCAGTTGGCCTTAGCCTGATGCTGTTCGCGGTTGGCTATGCAGCCATGAGCCAGCGAGTAACCAACACCGGAGCTTTCTTCGCCTATGTGGGTCGCGGCCTTGGCCGTCACGCCGGCGTAGCGAGTGCCTTCATGTCGCTAGTTGGTTACCTAACCATTCAACTCGCGATCTATGGATTCTTCGGTGGCGTGATGCACTTCACCGCTTTGGGCTTCTGGAACCTTGATCAACCTTGGTGGCTGTGGGCGATTCTGGCTTGGGTTCTAGTAACCGGCCTTTCGCTGCTCTCGGTTGACGTCGGTGCCAAGGTTCTCGGTGTGCTCATGGGCCTCGAGATTCTCTCGCTCATCGTTTCGGGCGTTGCGATCTTCGCAACCAGCGAAAAGGGCGTTGACCTAGGTGCTTCATTCTCGACTGGCGCCGTGCTCGGCGACGCAGGCCTTGCGGGCACCGCGGGCATCGCAATTGCATTTGCTTTCGCCTCGTTCATCGGCTTCGAAGCAACCGCAATCTACGGCGAAGAAGCTAAGGACCCTAAGCGCGCTGTTCCTCGTGCGACCTACTGGGCAGTCGGCATCATCACCGCCCTGTTCGCATTCGTATCGCTAGCGATGGCAACCGGTATGCAGAGCTTCAAGTGGGCCAACCAGCCTGCCGACATGGCAGAGGCCGGCCTACCAAACGAGGGTCTGTATGCATTCATCGCAGCCAACGGTGGTCTTGACCTAAAGCTCGGTCTAACCAACCCTGGTGGCGTTCTGATGACTCTTGCAGACAATGCCCTCGGCGGCACCTGGATGAGCCAGCTCATGAGCGTGCTCGTGCTTTCGAGCGCATTCGCTGGTCTGCTCGCGTTCCAGAACTCGCTAGCTCGCTACTTCTTCGCACTCGGTCGCGGTGGCATCCTGGGCAAGAGCTTTGCCAAGACCAACAAGTCAGGCGCTCCTCAGGTTGGCGTAATGCTCACCTCGGCACTAGCACTCGTTGTAATCATCTGGTTTGCAGCTGCTGGCCTCGCCGGCATCGGCACCCTGTTCACCTGGATGTCGGCAGTCACCGCTGTTGCGATCATGCTCGTCGAGGTTCTCGTAAGCATCGCAATCATCGTTTACTTCGCTAAGAACAAGGGTGAGAACCTATGGCGCTCGACGATTGCTCCGGCTCTGTCGGCACTAATCCTTGCCGTTGGTGTCTACCTGCTGAT
>CAYPVA010000460.1:0-1391 GCA_964414045.1 uncultured Lishizhenia sp.
GTTACGACATCATCGTTGTTGGAAGTGGACCTGGCGGATACGTCACGGCCATCCGTGCCTCACAGTTGGGCCTAAAAACTGCCATTGTTGAACGCGAATCACTAGGCGGAATCTGCCTCAATTGGGGTTGTATTCCTACAAAGGCCCTACTCAAAAGTGCCAACGTTTACGAATACCTACAACACGCCGCAGACTACGGCATCACCGTCAAAGACCACAGCGCAGATTTCGGCGCCATGATCAAACGCAGCCGCGATGTTGCCAGTGGCATGTCCAACGGGATTCAATTCTTAATGAAGAAAAACAAAATTGATGTCATTAAAGGCAACGGTGTCATTGGCGCAGGCAAAACAGTAGAAGTTACTGACGAAGCCGGTGCTAAAACCGTTTATACCGCAGCCAAAGGCATCATCATCGCCACAGGCGCACGCTCACGCGAACTCCCTAACCTTCCGCAAGACGGCACCAAAATTATTGGATACCGCCAAGCCATGACCCTCCCTACCCAACCTAAAAAATTGGTAGTTGTTGGTTCAGGAGCCATCGGTGTTGAATTTGCTTATTTCTATAATGCCATTGGTACCGAAGTCACAATCGTTGAATACCTTCCAAATATTGTCCCGGTTGAAGACGAAGACGTATCCAAACAACTTGAAAAATCGTTCAAAAAAGCTGGCGTCAACATCATGACCAACGCTTCTGTTGAATCCGTAGACACTTCAGGCAAAGGTTGTGTAGTGACTATCAAAACCGACAAAGGCGAAGAAAAAATCGAATGCGATGTCGTGCTTTCAGCAGTGGGTATCCAAGCCAACATTGAAAACATTGGTTTAGAATCTGTTGGTATCGTCACGGACAAAGGCCGTATTCTTGTCAATGAATATTACCAAACAAACATCCCGGGCTACTACGCCATTGGCGATGTCGTTCCTGGCCCAGCCCTTGCACACGTTGCTTCAGCTGAAGGTATTATCTGCGTCGAGAAAATCGCCGGACACCACCCTGAGCCATTAAATTACGGAAACATCCCAGGCTGTACCTACTGCTCTCCAGAAGTAGCATCAGTGGGCATGACCGAAAAAGCAGCCAAAGAAGCTGGCTACGAAATCAAAGTAGGCAAATTCCCATTCTCTGCCTCTGGTAAAGCCAGCGCTGCCGGTGCCAAAGATGGTTTTGTCAAACTTATTTTTGATGCCAAATACGGCGAATTACTTGGTGGCCATATGATTGGCGCCAACGTTACCGAAATGGTTGCAGAACTCGTTGCCGTTCGCAAATTGGAAACAACAGGTGAAGAACTCATCAAAACCGTTCACCCTCACCCAACCATGTCTGAAGCCATCATGGAAGCCGCTGCTGCAGCCTACGGCGAAGTGATCCACTTGTAAGAT
>CAYPVA010000461.1:0-1385 GCA_964414045.1 uncultured Lishizhenia sp.
AGGGTTGGGCTTCCCATCCGTCTTTTGTATTGATTTGGCTGCCTAAGTTTTGTAAAGTACTCCATTCATATTGATCTGTGCTTCCTTTTTTGAGTTTGAGGCGCGAGCTATATAAATCGCAATTGAGGTATTCTTTTTGATAAATTTGCTCCACTTTACATGCGCACAAAATGAGTTCGCGGTTATCTGCCGACAAACTTGCCGAACCGTAATTTGTAAATTGTCCGTCATTGAACGGATAGGGTAGGGCTCTTCCTTGGTCAAATTGCAAATCACTAATGTGTTTGGAAACGGTAAACTCTTCTTGCATGTAGCCCGATACATCGCCTAAATTCGTTTTATCGGCTTTTCGCGTAAAGAATAATTGGGTGTTGTCCGGGCTGAGCATAGGAAAGTACTCATCTTGTTTGGAGCTCACGCCGCTCACTAGTGCCACAGCAAACGGAACAGGATTCGCTTTGGCATCCTGAGCAAAGCGCAATTCTTTGTAAACGGGAAGAATTTCTTCTTTCAGTTTAAGGTAATTAACGGCTTGTTCACCGGGGTACAGCGTATCAAAATGCATAAAGGTTTCTAGATAAGCCAAAGCTGCTTTTTTTTCACGGAAACTATAGGGCAGACGCGCTGCATAGTAGTAAGCATCCGAATGATAGCTCGGACATTTTTGAATACTCGCCTGAAAAAACACCAGTGATTTTTTGAGCAGTTGCTCGCCTTCGTTTTTGGTGTTGCCCTGTTTCATGTAGGCCATGCCACGCTGATAATGTAACTGACCCAATATAAAATAGGCTTGTACGTTTTGTGGGTATTTACTCACAATTGCAGCTAAAACTTGAACTTTAGCCTCAAATGTTTCCGCTGAATAAGCTTCTTCTAAGGCTTTACTAATTTTTTTGTCGGTTGTGCTACAGTTGCTTGTTTGCGCCTTGCTTGAGAAGGTGCCTGCTAAGAAAAGTAGAAGCGAATAAAAGGTAACGAATTTCATCAAGTGGGTTTAACGAAAATCGCTTAAAAAGTTACAAATTAGCAATGGTTTCTGAACAAAAATCGATGTCGTTTGAAGAAATATTCAAATGCGTCACCATTCGGATCATTCCGGGTCCAAATGCCATGCATAAAATGCCTTTTTGTTTGAGCAGCTCAATATAGTGGTCTCGTTTGTCGGCTGCTTTGACATTAGCTACAACTATGTTAGTTTGCACCGGTAAAACTGAATCCACCCAATGGCAATTGTTGAGCGCTGTTTCGAGGAGATGTGCATGTCGATGGTCTTCTTGGAGAAATTGAAGCACTCAATGCAAAGCGAAAATCTTCGTGTGAACACTTTGTTTCACATGCACTTTCTGTGACGAATCAAGAAGATTCCATTTTATTCTACGAATCCG
>CAYPVA010000462.1:0-1384 GCA_964414045.1 uncultured Lishizhenia sp.
CCAACAGGTCGTTTCTGGTATCTGGGTAGCCCTGTATCTGCTGCTAGTTCTTCTATCTTCTTTGCCTCTAACGCAGCAAATGTTGCAAAAAAACGAAATGAATCGGGTAATTCATGGGTGGCACTTACAAGTGGTGCGCCTGAAAATCTTGAAATTGGCAAAGGATATTATACACAATCTATGGCGAACGGCACGCTAACATTCACAGGAGGTAACATTAATAATGGTGCCATTACTATTAATGGTCTTACCAGAACAGCCGGGCAAAGCTTTGACGGTTTCAACCTTGTGAGTAACCCATACCCATCTTACTTAGATTGGGATGCCGTTACTAAAACAGATATAAGCACAACAATGTGGTACAGATCAGCGACAAGTAATTCATCTGGGGCAATGGTTTTTGATACTTACGTTGCAGGTGCTGGCGGTATTGGGACCAACCTAAACGGTACAGGAGTAAGTAATTTAATTCCACCAATGCAAGCGTTTTGGGTAAGGGTTAATTCAGGTAGTTCTACAGGAAGTTTATCTATGGATAACAGCATGCGTTCGCACTTTACCTCAATTAACGGAAGTGTTGCTGGCTTGAAATCCACAAATACGGACCGCAGTTTATTTTTGCGTATGAATTTACTCCAAGGTGAAAACAAGGATCAATTAATTGTTTATGTCAATGAAAACGCAACAAACGGATTCGACAACCTTGACGGTGAGAAAATGATGCAGGCAACTTTGCCACAATTCTACACCAACGCGGGTGACAAAAAGATCGTCATCAACGGTTTGAATAGCGCTAAAAAACAACAAGCACTTCCGATCACTATGGAATTACCATTCACTGGCGTGCATAGCTTCGTCATTGAAGACCTCGAGATTGAAAACGGCCTTGTTTGGTTAGAAGACAAGCAAGAAGAAATCATGCAAGCGCTTGAGCCAGGATCGGTTTATGAGTTTTATGCTAATTCTGGTATCAATGCAGAGCGTTTTGTATTGCACTTCCAATTACTTGATGCGCCAACACCAACAAATACTTACAACGAAGTAGGTTCTTACGCCAACTTCAGTGGCAAAGGAGCGAGTGTACATGCTGAAAGTGCAGGTGTAGTAGTAATTAAATTACCTGCAAGCACAGAAGGTATAACCGACATTCAAATCCGCGATGCAGCTGGTAAACTCATTTATACTGGTTCAACTAACACACTTGAAACAAGTGTTCAATTGGCACAAGCGAACGGTATCTACTATGTAACCTTGAATTCCGCTTCAGGTGTTGAAGTACGTAAAGTATTTATTCAACAATAAGCCAAGTTCTAAAGTAAAACATTTAAAAAGATGAAAACAACTCCAAATAACAACACTTCAGCAACTGGCAAAAAGGCCTACA
>CAYPVA010000463.1:0-1381 GCA_964414045.1 uncultured Lishizhenia sp.
CGCTTCAGGTGTTGTTACTGCTGTAGGTGCTGGCACAACGGTGATAACTTACACAATTGCTGGAACAGGTGGTTGTGCCAATGCAACGACTACTGCAACGATTACTGTTACTGCTGCGCCAGAATCAATTAATACGAGTGGTGATGTAAGTTTGTGTGCTGGTAATACGACAACACTGTCGGCTTTCAATACAGCTGTAGATTTTGATGGTATAAATGACCACATGACCTTACCAGCTGGAGTTTACTTTGAAGATAATACTTTGACAGTTGAAGGTTGGGTGTATGTCAAATCACACAAAAACTGGCAAAGATTAATTGATTTTGGACAAGCTCAATGGGTAAATTGTCTTGTTGTTGCACTAAGTAACGGTACTAGCGGAAAACCGGCGTTCGAATATTATTTATCGCAGTCCAATAAAGTTACCATTACAAGTTCAACTGTCATTCCATTGAATCAATGGGTACACATTGCAGCTGTTAGAGATGGTGTTAATGCTTATCTATATATGGATGGTGTTCTTGTTGCCTCTTCAACTGCATGGACGACAAACAATATTCAGAATGTATCAAGAGCAACGTGCTACATAGGCAGAAGTAACTGGACTAATGATAGTTATACGGATGCAAAAATTGCAGAAGTTCGAATTTGGTCTAATGCTCGCACCCAGGCTGAGATACAAAATAACATGAATGTTAATTTAGCTCCACAATCTAATCTTCGGGTACTTTATAAGTTCAATCAAGGTATTGCAAATCAAAATAATAGTTCAAATACGACCTTAGTTGATTACAGTGGTGCGAACTATATTGGTGGCTCTCCCACAAATGCAACGCTGGTAAATTTCAATCTGACTGGCACAACATCGAATTGGACGCAAGGAAGGCCAAATACTCAGGTCGGATTATGGACTTCTTCTGACCCAAGTGTAGCAACAGTAAATTCTAACACTGGTTTGGTGACAACGGTGGGTGTTGGCAATGCAGTCATGACATATACGATTTCTGGATCGGGTGGATGTTCAAATATTACTGCAACATCAACTATAACAGTTACTCCTGGAACCTCTGCAGGAACTATTTCTGGTACACAGGATTTATGCATTGGATCTACAACAACTTTCTCTTCAACCGTTTCAGGTGGCGCTTGGACTTCAAGTAACACAGCTATTGCAACCGTAAACTCGTCTGGTGTTGTGACAGGTATTACAACAGGAACTACTACTATTACATATACAGTAACTGGAACAGGTGGTTGTGCCAATGCGACCGCTACGAGGACGGTTACGGTAACGGCTGCGCCAACTGCTGGAGCGCTTTCAGGCACTACAGCCATTTGTTCTAACGGATCTTCTACACTAACCTCTTCAGTTTCCGGTGGG
>CAYPVA010000464.1:0-1381 GCA_964414045.1 uncultured Lishizhenia sp.
ATGCTTGAGTTTTCGCGTACTTTGTTGTTCTTTTTCTAAGAATTGACTGAAGCGCAAAGAAGAAAAATAGAGTGTCTTGCGCTTTCTAAAATGAAAAAGATGAATAACGACAGGAATCAGTAATAAGAAAAGGAACCATAAGCGTTCAGGGTGTACAAATTCCATATTTCAAAAGTAGTAAAAAATGTGCTAGACCCTAAAAAAAAACTGCCCTTGTTCGGGGCAGTTTTTGAAATTTATCTAGAATGAATGCTACTGTATGTTATCCTTTGAGCGCATCGGGTCTGGTTTTGTATTCTTTCGCTTTTTCGATGTTGCCGAGCTTCATGTTTGTTTTGTACACGATATCGAGAATGGCTTTGTCATCTGCATATCTTTCCAAAGGAATCAAAGCTTGTTTGAAAAGTTCAGTTGCTTCAGCCTCTAGTTTAACGGCTTTTGGGTCTTTGTAGTCAAGTTCAACAGTGGCGTTGCGTTTTTCAACTGCTAAGTTGTATAGGTGGGCGCCAAGTTGGTAGAGTGCTTCGTTGTAGTTAGGATCAATTTCAATGGCTTTTTGTAATGCAGCTGTCGCTTTTTCATTTTCTTTTTTATCCATGTAGCTGGTTCCAAGCACATAATATAGTTGCTTATTGAGTGGATCGAGCGCCAGTGCTTTGTTGATGTAAGTTTCAGTAGCTGCTACATCGCCTTTTTGTAAATTGATGTTCACCAAGCTTATCAAAATGTCGATATTTTTTGGCATTGCTTCTGCGATCTTGGAGGCAAAAGTGATGGCTTCGTCGTATTTTTTGGCGGCTAGGTAATCTTCTACAGCGTAATTAGCAGCCAATGATGTGTTCACTTCGGCATCTTTGAAATCTTCACCTAAGTAGGTTTTGATTTCGTGTGCAGCTAAAAAAGCTTGTGCTGCGGCTTCATATTTTTTGGCGTTATATGCTGCTATCCCTTGATTGAACATAAAATCTGCTCGGCTATTTACAAAACTTTGTGCGTCAGCGGTCCAGGTTTTTTTAGGATCGTCGAGTACTTTTTTGAATGAGGCAATAGCTACATCTTTGTAACCTGACAGTGCCGCTTGATCTGCTACGGTGCCTGTGCTTGCGGCCTCGATAGTTGCGGTCTCAACGAGCGCATAATATATCTGCGCTCTGTATAAATGCATTTTGAGGTCTTCGGCGGTTTCTGCATTGGCAGCAGCTAAATCGATGAAGTTTTTAGCTTCTGTAACCGTTTTTTTGTTGTATTCTTCCGTTGGAATAGCATAGGTTTTTTCTAAATAGTCAGCTCTTTGGTAAAAAAATGCTTCTAAGGAATCCGCTTTAAGCGGCCCCTCTATGAGCATTTCTCGCATAATAATGGCGTTTTCAGCCTGCAAATT
>CAYPVA010000465.1:0-1378 GCA_964414045.1 uncultured Lishizhenia sp.
TACTGCCGCTTGGTGCATCAAGCTCCTCGTCTAGGATTTGCTTTGGGATATTTTCAGCTTCGAATTTGATTCCTTTCTGACCATCTCCAAAGGACCAATTAATTCTAAAACGATAATCAAGACCTTCAATTCTGATCTTAGGCCAGGTGCCAAAAGTACCGCCGCCAAGGGTAGAGCGGCCAGCCCCGAAATTGAAGGTTTGGCCATCGACTTTGCAAGTCATTCTATGGACGCGTTGCTTGGGTTTGATTTCGAGGGTGTGCTGGAGGTAAATTTCTTTGCCTTTGAATGTAAAGGTGCATTCTGAGGTGTCGAGGTCTTTGCTGCAATCCAGAAAGACCTCGTCTTGGAAAAATAGGGGTGTCATTGTTCGTCTGCTTTAGTGGCGCCGAAGCTGGTGAATACTGTGCTCGTGTTTATTTTGGGGTCATAGACCAAGTTGTAGAGGTCCTTTCCTTCTATATATTCGAAATGATGGGTGAGGGTATTGATACAATACAAGAAGTATAAATCATATCCTTCTCTACCTCGCAGTGCATGGACTACATACATATAGTTGTCATCAGAAGGGTTCACGTAGTAACCGGCAAAAAATAGGTTTTTACCCTTGTTAAAGATCAGGTCCTCGATCGGGAAGCGATGGGCCTTCAGTACGGTTAGAACCGTTTTCTTAACCTCAGTTTCCTTGTCAAGATGTATGTAGTAGTTTCCTGCGCCAATCTGAATGAAGTCCTCCATCAGGTTGAATTGGTATTGCGCAAAAATTGGTAAAGTGCTGCTGAGCAAGAAGCTTGCTATAAGGTGTTTGATTTTCATGGCTTTGTAGGTTTAACGTTTAAAACTGCTGGATCATAGACTAAAGATATGCGGCCGTCTCCTTCGGTCACATCATAGAAATACCTGTATCTGTTTTCCATGTAATAACAAA
The DNA here is from genome assembly GCA_964414045.1 of uncultured Lishizhenia sp. Classification (GTDB taxonomy): domain Bacteria; phylum Bacteroidota; class Bacteroidia; order Flavobacteriales_D; family Crocinitomicaceae; genus UBA952. The sequence goes on from CAYPVA010000465.1 coordinate 929, forward strand.
GAATATGATAGCCTATGTTGTCTTTGTAGCGGCCTTTGATGCAATGGAGCACATAGACATATTCACTATTGAGTGGATCAACAAGGGAAGTCGTTTGATAGATATTTGAACCCTTATTAAAGACAATGTCATAGGATAGCTTATTGTCATTGAGTGTTTCTAAAATGATCCGCTTGGCATCTTTTTCGCTACTGGCAAAAAGATAATAATTGCCTTTTCCAACCTCAGTATATTTCTGCATGACAGTCCATTGTGCCTGAGCAAGACTTGAAGTAAAGAGAAAAATCAAAAGGAACTTTTTCATGTTACATCGTTTTAAATGGTGAATATTATAGAAGCTTCTATCACTCTATACCAAAACCCCATAAGAGGTAACCATGAAAATGAAAAATATTACAAATAAAATTTAGCAAAGAACAATAATGCTATGGAAATCAATATGATAGCAAT
>CAYPVA010000466.1:0-996 GCA_964414045.1 uncultured Lishizhenia sp.
TTCTCCTCATAGTATAAATGACTAGCGACTGACGACTAGCGACTGTCCTACAAGCTTGTAATTTCCGGTCGAACAGCGATTTACCCCCCAAATTTGTGTCAAGTTTTCACCTAAACAAAAAACGACATGAAGAACAAACAAGCAATGACCCATCGCTTTTACAAGGAAACAGGAACCTGGTACATCGACCTCCCAGCGTATTTGGAGGCGGGATTAGGGACGAAGGCCAACTTGATGATGGTCGCTGGAGCGGATATCTTTTTGGACCAATTGTCCAACCACGGAACGGAAGTGACCGTACACATGGAGACCGCACCGTATGCGGAGCAGAGCTTTGCCCTGAAGAAAATTGGCATCGGAAAAGATCAGGAATTATTGGATGCCGTGGGACATGCTCCCGTGGAGTATGGCGCGTATTATAAGGCCGACCGCAATGGCCACATTTTATGGTTATGTCCCGTGACAGAATATGTTTTTGGCGGGGATTATCCAGACAATATCTACATCCATGTGGTGTCTGAGCATAAGCCCAAAACCTTCTATCACATCATTGCGGATGAGAGTGGATCCATGAATGATTGCATCAGCCAAACCGTTAATGGGCTTTTCGAACAACGCAATAAGATTATCGAGCTACAGGAGAAATTTCCCGAGCAAGAAATTCGAGTGGGCTTGACTTTTTTCAATAGTCAGGTACGTAACATTTTCGAAAATTTGACCGTCAACCAAATGGCTTCTCAAGTCATCCACAATTACCGCCCGAATGGAAATACGGCATTATTGGATGCCATCGGAACAACCATCCAAAGTGTGGAGCAGCAAATGACTTCCCCACAGGATTCTGCTGTCATTATCATTTTAACCGACGGGTATGAAAATGCGTCCCGAATTTTTACCTTGCAACAGATCCGTGCGTTGATCACGCAAAAAGAAGCGAGCGGTAGATGGACATTTTCCTACCCCGGCGCGACCTTGGGTGCCGTGGACATGGCTGAG
>CAYPVA010000466.1:1006-1376 GCA_964414045.1 uncultured Lishizhenia sp.
TGCAAAAAGATGTTTGGAATAAACTCTCAGACTCCATGGATCATTACTTAGACAAAAAACGCCGAGGTGAATCCTTGGATCAATTATACGACAAAAAATAGCCATGAAAGCAACCCTATTTCGCGGAGAAGATGTTAATCAGGAAACCTTTGAATCCGTCCTGCAATTGTTGCAGGCCATCTCGGGCATGAATACGTTTGTTGGCCAGGGGGATCCCCTCCCCTTGCCCGACAAGCGGGTTCTTCCGTGGAAGGATCTTTTTGACCTATGCCAAACGGCGCGTATGAAAAATGGCATCGAAGCCGATAGTTTCGTATTCATCTTGACCGAGAAACCGAACGAAAATCGCTTCTTTGGGTATTTGGACCCG
>CAYPVA010000467.1:0-331 GCA_964414045.1 uncultured Lishizhenia sp.
ACCCCGTCTTTTGCAACCATAGTTGTTGGTTTTGTGGTAGCGGTTCCAGCGTTATTCATGAACCTTACAATGGTGACAGATTTATGCTCAATCGGAACGCTTTTCGCTTTTGTTTTGGTTTGCGGAGGTGTACTTGTTTTGCAAAACAAGCCTGATGTCCAACGAGGTTCATTCAGGACACCATATGTCAATGCTGGATTCGTACTTCCTTTTCTATTTTTAGCTACGGTGCTTTACTTCTATTCTTCAAATGATTTGCAGCGATACTTTGCATTTGAAGGTTGGTCTGATTTTGGTCAGAAGATACCTGCGCTTATTTTTTGGGCATTTA
>CAYPVA010000467.1:341-1373 GCA_964414045.1 uncultured Lishizhenia sp.
AAGCTCTTCTTTGTCATGATGTCATAGAACTCCTCAAATGATAACTCCTTTCCAATATCAATTGTGAGTGTTCCTAAAAAATTGTCGTTAATCCCGTCACTAGGACTTTTGAGTTGTCTGTATATGATGAGTGAGATACCGCTGCAAAATTGGATCTACTTTGGTATTTGGTTATTGGTAGGCTTGGTAATCTACTTTAGTTACAGCAGAAAACACTCCAAATTAAATCAGGTAAACGCTTGATTTAGAAACCAAAACGTTTCTCAATGCCTAAAATAAAGGCATGAATAATTTTAATATGAATTTCCTGAGCGCGGTCTGCAAATTCACTATGTGGTGCCCTGATTTCTAAATCGGCAAGCCCGGCGAGTTTGCCACCATCTTTACCCGTTAGGACAATCGTCTGAATACCTTTAGCTTTTGCAGCCTCGACGGCAAGGATTACATTTTGAGAATTGCCAGAAGTTGAAATTCCAAGTAAGATGTCTCCTGCCTGCCCCAAACCTTCTACGTATCTCGAAAAAACGTGGTCGTAACCGTAATCGTTCGCCACACAAGAGAGGTGTGAAGGGTCTGAAATAGAGACAGCCGCAAGAGCCGGGCGGTTATTGCGATAGCGCCCAGATAATTCTTCTGCAAAATGCATGGCATCGCACATCGAGCCTCCGTTTCCGCAACTCATTATTTTTTTGCCGTTTGCTAGTGCCTGATGCATGCGTTCAATACCATCGGCAATTTTTTGCATGTTTTCAGGCGTGCTAAAAGCACTAAGTACGGATTGGGCCTCTTGAAATTCTTGAAGTAAGTGCGACGGGTTCATGCTAAATTTTCTCCAAAAGTAAGAAAACACGTCCAAGCGCCCAACCTTTCATTTATCTTTGGGTCATGAATGTATCTACTTATTTTTCCAATAAAGTAATCTGGATAACCGGCGCTTCCTCCGGAATCGGGGCCGAACTTGCCGTTCAGCTAGCGAATCACGGCGCCAAATTGGTGCTCTCCTCGCTCGATGAACACAAAATGATTGCCCTA
>CAYPVA010000468.1:0-1371 GCA_964414045.1 uncultured Lishizhenia sp.
TACCACCAGTGATAGCACTGGCCTGCGGATGAATATATCAGTCCAATTCATCAGCTTATTATTCCTGCGGCTTAGGATCAGGTGAATTTGCTGGCTGCACCTTGTTATTCACAATCAATGGTGTGCCGTTCTTTAGCTTTAACTGACCGCTAGTAACTACGGTATCGCCTTCATTAATTCCCTTAAGAATAGCGACTTGATCCCCACGAGTTGCCCCAGTCGTGACAAATACTTGCTGTGCCTCTAATGCAGGTTTGCCTTGCTTGTCTTTCTTACCAGTAGGTTTAGCAATAAATACGGTTGATCCATAAGGGTTATAAGTCACTGCCGTTTGTGGCAAGGTTAGCAATTTCACCTCAGCACCAAGTTTGATGTTTACATTAGCAAACATACCAGGCAAAACTTTTTTCTCCGGATTTGCAAGCTGCGCTTCAATTTGAATGTTACGAGTATTGGTATCTACTTTTGGACTGATTGCAGTAATCTTTCCAGTAAAACTAGCGTCTTTAAATGCGTCTGTAGTAACTACAACCTCTTGCCCAACTTGAATTTGCTCTGCATTGCCCTGAGGTAATGTGAAATCAACAAAAATGGGGTCTAGAGTTTGTAAGGTGATTAATTTATCGCCTGGATTAACAAATTGACCAGGATTAATCGAGACAATGCCAACCCGTCCACTAAATGGGGCCTTCAGATTTTTCTTAGCAACTAAAGCGGTTTGAGCTTCAACTTGAGCTTGCTTTGATTGTGCATCGGCTTTACTGGTATCAAAAACATTCTTGCTGATTGCCTGAATGGCTAGCTGCAATTTATCTCTCTCATTTATTACTTTTGCGAGATCTGCCATTGCCTTTAAAGAATTGAGCTGAGCGACATCAGATGCATCATTTAATTTAATGAGAAGATCGCCTTCTTTTACGTCTTGACCAGATTTAACAGGCACAACCTGCACTAAGCCGCCAATTTCTGTACTGAGATCAACGCCCCTGAAAGCACGAATATTTCCAACGCTAGTTAACTTGGGCTGCCATTCTGACGTTGCAACCACCATCGTAGAAACGGTAGCTGGAGGTAAACCCATTCCTGATATGAAGTGCTTAATCATGAATGACTTAAACTGATTAAAAGCAAAAATCAGGCCTAGCAATAAAAACACTCCGCACAACATCACTGTCATGCGACGTTGCAAAGGCTCCATTGCCATTAACTTGGCATAAGCTTTTGTGCCACGCCATTTAACGCCCATGCGTGCATAAAATGCTTTGGCCCTCTCTCACAGCCCAATAGCTCTTTCACGTATCTTCCATTGCACGGCCTTTAACTTCAACCACGCCCATAGAGCAATAGCAGCGGCAATCAGCTTACTTTTAA
>CAYPVA010000469.1:0-1370 GCA_964414045.1 uncultured Lishizhenia sp.
GTGTGTTGCCTGCGACGGTGCCACCCACCGCTGCGTTGAAGGTGGTGGTGCCGCTTGAGTTCACGCTCAGGCCATAGTGACCGCCGACCGTGCCACCGAGCGTGATGTTTCCACTGCCTGCGTTGATGGTCTGGTCAGCCGTGAGCGTCAGTGGGGTGTTGTTGTCACCCAAGCGGATCGCTGTGTTGGTGGTGTTGATGGTGCCCGCTGCACTGATGGCCGCGGGTGCGGTGGCGGTGATGCCACCTGCGAAGGTCAGGTTGTCTGATGCGGCGTTGCCCAGCACCAAGTTGCCTGTGTTGTTGAAGGTGGTGTGGCCGCCCAACAAGCTGATGTTGGTGGTGGTGCCCAACAACGACAGGTTGTAGCCGTTGGTGGTGGTGCTCAGTGTGGGGGTGCTGAGGTTGTTGGCGAAGGTGATGGTTTGGTTGTCGCTGGTGTCTGTCAACACAACGGCGGTGTCTGCGCTGACGGTGCCTGTGAAGGTGGCGCCGTTGCTGTTGACCAAGGTGAGTGTGTTGAGCGATGTGCCCTGCCCCACGTTGCCCACCACGCTCACCACGCCGCTGCTGCCTGCGTTGAGGGTGAGCGATTGGGTGTTGGCCGTGGTGCCGGTGACTGCGCCGCCCAATGTCAAATCAGCCCCTGCGGTGTTGAGGGTGAGGTCACCTGTGAGGGTGAGTGGGGTGTTGATGTCACCCAAGTGAATGGTGGCGGCAGAGCTGCTGCTGGTGGTGTTGATGGTGCCCGCTGCACTGATGGCCGCGGGTGCGGTGGCGGTGACGCCACCTGCGAAGGTCAGGTTGTCTGATGCGGCGTTGCCCAGCACCAAGTTGCCTGTGTTGTTGAAGGTGGTGTGGCCGCCCAACAAGCTGATGTTGGTGGTGGTGCCCAACAACGACAGGTTGTAGCCGTTGGTGGTGGTGCTCAGTGTGGGGGTGCTGAGGTTGTTGGCGAAGGTGATGGTTTGGTTGTCGCTGGTGTCTGTCAACACAACGGCGGTGTCTGCGCTGACGGTGCCTGTGAAGGTGGCGCCGTTGCTGTTGACCAAGGTGAGTGTGTTGAGCGATGTGCCCTGCCCCACGTTGCCCACCACGCTCACCACGCCGCTGCTGCCTGCGTTGAGGGTGAGCGATTGGGTGTTGGCCGTGGTGCCGTTGACTGTGCCGCCCAATGTCAAATCAGCACCTGCGGTGTTGAGGGTGAGGTCACCTGTGAGTGTGAGCACGGTGTTGTTGTCACCCAAGTGGATCGCTGTGTTGGTGCTGTTGATGGTGCCCGCTGCACTGATGGCCGCGGGTGCGGTGGCGGTGATGCCACCTGCGAAGGTCAGGTTGTCTGATGCGGCGTTGCCCAGCACCAAGTTGCCT
>CAYPVA010000470.1:0-1369 GCA_964414045.1 uncultured Lishizhenia sp.
ACGACCAAATCTGCTGCGCAAAAATAAAGCGCTACTTCTTGCTCAGGGATGTAGCCATTTTCAAATTTCCAATTTTTAAAAGGCAAGCGAGCCAGGCGGTCCTTGTAGGGTTGTGCATCCCCATAAACTTCACCGGCAATCAGCAACTGATAGCTATCGTCTAAAAGTGCAAAAGCTTCGATGAGTTCAAGTAGTCCTTTGTAGGGGCGAATCAGGCCAAAAAAAAGGATGGTTTTTTTTTGAGGGTCTAAGCCGAGTTGTTTTTTTGCCTCTGCTGGTGCTATTGTCGCTCCCTCTGTTTCGTAAGGAGGATGACCAAGGACCGCAACCTTTGCAGTTGGCTTAAGCGCAAGTACGTCCTGTTGAACGGCGTCGGAAAGCACGACGAATGCATCGTAAGCATTCAAAAAAAGTCGGTTAAAAATACGGTCAAAAAAACGTTTTTCGTGAGGCACCAAATTATGTATAATGGCAATTTTTTTTGTACCTCGCGGCAGTAAATAAGCCCAACAAACCATCATCGGCGCCATGAAAGTCATCCAGTAACTTGTCACAAAAACTTTAGGCCTTGCGCGCCTAAAAAGCACACCCGAACGCAAGTAAGAGAAGGGATTAAATGTCGAGCCAGTTCGTTGGATATCCGCAGTTGGGGCACTCAAATCATACTGAGAACTACCAGGAAATAAAAAATCCGGGTATTGTTTTTTGAATGTATAAGCAGTAACATTCCTCGAACGGCGTAGCGCATTAAGTGTGTGGGCACTAAACTTTGCGATGCCACCACGGAAGGGCGGCAGCGCAGAAAAGAAAACCCAATTTTCTGTTTTTTCACTCATTGATTGGGATCGAGGTTTTGTGCTTTACAGCGCTCTAAAAAAGCCTTGGTTTCCTTATCGCTCAGCGCATAGCCGTTGCGATACATTAGTTTAGATTGGAGGTTCCCGGCTTTGTCGTAGTATTGGACCCAGCCATGCAATAAATCGCGCTGGTAATGCATCATTGTCATGACTGTTCCTGTATTGTAATATTCGGTCCAGAGCCCAGTTTTTTCGCCAAGTTTGTAGACACCCTGTTGCTTGAGTGCGCCGTTGTAAAAATACTCTTGATACATGCCGTCGAGCTTTCCGTTGGCGTAATTTACCTTTTTATGGATTTGTTTTTTTTGCTCGAGGTACTGACCTTCTTTGTAATAGTAAACGCATTTGCCATGTAGCTGATCTAGTTTGTAATTTTCAGCACTAATGAGCTCTCCTGAAGGGGCATAATTGTACCAAAGAGAATCTTTTTTCTCCCCCTTGTAAAATCCGTCTGATAACACTTGGCCGTTCTCGAAATACAATAATACGGACGTCACACCGCCGGGCAAGCC
>CAYPVA010000471.1:0-1362 GCA_964414045.1 uncultured Lishizhenia sp.
TGAAAATGGAGCGGTTGGGATCGAAGATTTTGGAATTGCATCACTTGGAGAAATCCTATGGTGAACAGCGAATTCTGGGTGATTTTAGTTATACATTCAAACGGGGCGAAAAGATTGGCATTGTGGGACCGAACGGCGTGGGTAAAAGTACGCTGTTGAATATGATCATGGGTGTGGAGAAGGCCGATAAGGGGAAAATCGTATCTGGGGAAACATTGGTTTTTGGGTATTTCTCGCAACAGGGGATGCCGGTGGATGACGACAAAAGAGTCATTGATGTGGTGAAAGACATTGCCGAATACTTGCCATTGGCCGATGGTACGAAGTTGTCAGCGTCACAATTTTTATTGCGGTTTGGGTTTTCCAATGACACACAGTACAATGTGGTTTCACGCTTGAGTGGGGGTGAACGCCGTCGGTTGTTTTTGATGACAGTATTGATCAAAAATCCCAACTTTTTAATTTTAGACGAGCCCACCAATGACTTGGATATCTTGACTTTGGCCACGCTGGAGGCATTTTTGATGGATTATTCAGGTTGTGTTTTGGTGGTTACCCACGACCGTTATTTCATGGACAAATTGGTGGATCACGTGTTTGTATTTGAGGGTGAGGGCAAAGTGCGGGATTACCCTGGTAATTACACCGAATATCGCACATGGAAGGAGATATATGATGAAGAGGCTGCAGCGGCGAGAAAAGGAATAGAATCGAAAGGAAAATCAGACAGTGCGAGTTTGAAGGCAGGGACATTGCACGGGGAGGCAGCGCCTGTTATGGGCAGTGCAGCGGTGGTCGTGTCAACCGGGAAGGCTGAGGAGAAACGCAAGCTCACATACAAAGAAAAGTTTGAATACGAACAGTTGGGAAAGGATCTGGAGGCGTTGGAAATCAAGAAGAAGGAGTTGGAAGTTGCTTTGTCGGGGCTGACATCCGATTTTGAGAAAATTACTGCGTTGAGTTCAGAATTGCAGCGAGTAAACGACGATTTGGATGAGAAGGGATTGCGGTGGTTGGAGTTGGGCGAATGGGCATAAAAACACCATAGACACATGGAAAGTCGCAACCGAAACATTGATGCTGTAAAGGGGTTATTGGTGTTGCTGGTGGTGGTAGGGCATGTGTTGCAAGGTCGGCTAGATCAGAGCATTGGGCGATACGTGATTTATGGGTTTCACATGCCGTTTTTCATTGCGGTTGCGGGCTATTTATTTCCTTTTTCGCGTTCGGCACAAGATTCACTGAGGGTATTTTTGGGAAGGTATGTGGTGAGATTGATCCTGCCATGGCTTTTGGCAATGGTAATTTATGCGCTGTATTTGGGTGCGTGGGGCGCGAAAACACCACTGTGGAAGGGATGGG
>CAYPVA010000472.1:0-1360 GCA_964414045.1 uncultured Lishizhenia sp.
GTCTCGCTGGAGACAGCTCTATCGAGAATCAGGGAGGGCAAATCGCAGCAGATAGTGGAGCAGGTGAGAGCCCTTACTCAAAAGGATGCTCGCAATGAGAAGAAGAAACTACTTCCAGCCATATGCTTCAGCGGTAAGTTTGAAAAACGTGCAGACACTGCCTGCATAGAGCACAGCGGCATCATTTGTTTGGACTTTGATGGCTTTGATAATCAGAAAGAACTAGACGACTTTAAGTTTGATTTGATGCTTGATAGGTTTACCCTATCAACCTTCCTATCCCCATCAGGCGATGGCTTAAAGGTGTTGGTTAGAATACCAAAGGATATTGACAACCACAAGTTCTACTTCAAGGGATTAGAGAAGTACTACAACCGCAAGGAGTTTGACACCACAAGTCAGAACCTCAGCCGTGTGTGCTATGAGTCTTATGACCCTGAGCTGTATTATAATTCAGCAGCTGAGGTATTCACTGAAATGTTAGTTCCTGCAATTCCGCAACAACGTGTTACGCAAACAACAACAATCAGGCTAAACGATTACAACGAGATAGCGCGACGATTGCTGACGTGGTGGGGTAAGAACTATGGCATGGTTCCAGGACAGCGTAACAACAACTTATATGTGCTGGCAATTGCTTTGAAGGAGTATGGCATTGATCAGTCGATGGCTCACTCTATCCTCAACGATCAGGACCAGGGTGGTGACATGGCGTCAGAGATAACGACGATTGTGAGAAGCGCATACAAGGACATGTCTACGTTTGGCACCAAGTTTTATGACGAGATTGAGAACGTAAAGAACGACCTGAAGAGAGGCATTCCTGCTGAGCAGGTCGCGGAGAAGTACCAGATCGAGGAGCTGCCAGAGATCACTGAGTTCTGGACCAAGTCTAGTAAAGGTAAGGTTGAGGTGGTGCCACACTTATTTAGAATCTTTCTAAATAACAACGGGTTCTTCAAGTACTATCCACCGGGATCAAGGACGTTTGTGTTTGTCAGGGTGATCGACAACTTGATGAGCGATGTGACTGACGACATGATTAAGGACTTTGTGTTGGATTACTTGCTAGAGATTGACGACATGATGGTGTACAACTACTTCGCCATGAACACCAAGTTCTTCCAGGAGACCTTCTTAAACTTTGTACCAAAGATTGATGCAGTGTTCAAGGAAGACACCATTGATAGCGCATACTTGTATTACTTAAACTGTGCTGTGCAGATAACAAAGGACAGCGTCAATGTCATTGACTACAAAGATTTGGGTGGCCATGTGTGGGAGATGCAGCGCATCAATCGTGAGTTTGTGTTCACTGATGACATCAGTGGAAACGAGTTCGAGACGTTTGTCAAGAACA
>CAYPVA010000473.1:0-1358 GCA_964414045.1 uncultured Lishizhenia sp.
TGAACAATTTTGAGTTTGACGCATACGCCCACATCGATCTTGAGCGTGCTCACCCAGTTGGTCAGGCGCAGTTCTTCATGGAGCGCCCAACCTTTTTGTCGAATCTGATTAGAGACGCCGGATCGTTTTCGGGAACCCTCGCTGCGGCGAGGAATATCAAAGAGAAGGCAGACCGCCTTTCGCAGCATTTCGGAATCGATTCAATCCATGTTGCCGGTGGTTTGGTTGAGCTGCAGGCTGACGGAGTAGACCTCCAACTGCCAATCATGCTTTGGCCAGTTATGCTCATCGCTCGCGGCGCAGACGACTTTGAGCTCACGCTGCAGAAGCAACCGACGGTTAACCCGGCTTTGGTGGATGCGCTGGCGCAGCACTACGGCATCCAGTTGAATGCAGCAGAACTCCTGCACCGGCAGGCGCTCGCTACCGATTTGGTTCCGGCGGATCTGCTCAGTTATCTGAACACACTGCTAGCTAATCGCACTCGCGCGGTGGTCTCGCGTCGCCTTATGCTGGGCAACTTCACGACTCTTTTGACCGAACTCGTGCGCGATTTCGCCAGCACTGAGACTGCGGTCTTGCGAGTTCTTGCCGGTGTCGATGTGGCCAAACAGGATGCCCTGCCGCTGCCAGAGGCAATTCTCGTGGCTGACGCCGATGCTGTTCAGAAGAGAATCGTTTCGCGAGTGCTTGCCGGTGACACCTTTGCGGTTGAGACGCTGCCGGGCACTGGATACACGCAGACGGTACTTAACTCGCTGGCTGCTCTGGTTAACGCCGGCAAGCGCGTGTTGCTCGTGGCACCGCGCCGCCAAACTCTCAACGAACTAAACGATCGCATTGCCTCGGTGGGTCTCAACGGCCTCGCGGTGCGCTCAACCGATGCCTGGATTGATTCGATTGCGGCGATTTCGCGCAACGAGAAAGCAACCGGAAGCGACGGTCAGGCTTCGGCCAGCCGCGGTGTTCAACTGGAGGAACTCGAGGCTTCGGCTGCCGCGATCGATGCGTACTTTGAGACTCTGAATTCGAAGAACGAGAAGCTGGGGGTCTCGGTTGAAGAAGCGTTGAGCAAACTTTCGGAACTCAGCGGAATGCCTCACGCTCCGGTTACGAATGCGCGTCTCGATCGTGAGCAGTTGGTGGCTCTAGGCGACCGAACCGAAGCGCTCGAGCTGCTGCAGCAGGCTCATGACTTGGGTGAATTCAGGTTCGGCCCAGACGACACCGCGTGGTTCCAGGCGCAATTCGAAAACGCCGAGCAGGTGACCCAAGCAACTGCTTTGGCTGCTCGACTTCGTGATGAGGCTTTTCCTAAGCTGAGTGCGCAACTCGCAGATTTCACCAAGAGCGTGAAC
>CAYPVA010000474.1:0-1357 GCA_964414045.1 uncultured Lishizhenia sp.
TTGATCCAATTCGCAATGATTGTTATGTCGTTTCACCGACAAATTTTCATTTTGTCTTCTTTAAAATAAACCAGGAAACTGGCGTCGCGCATCAAGTATATCAAACGAAAAATGTTTGGGACGGTGCAGCATTTGAAGTGATAGATGGTGTCTTAATCTTCGATTATAAGTCAAAAAATTATCACATAGAACTCGACCACTGAAAGCGTTTGGTGTAACCCCCAATTTGAATAAAGTAAGTGCCATTGGGAAGTTTGGTTAGGTCGAAGGAAAGCGTTTCTTGGGTACATTTTTGACTGAGCATCGCCCTTCCTTGTAAATCTATGATGCGGGCAACCTCTTTATTCATAGGTTGTTGCAGTGTTATTTGCAAGAGCTGATTTACAAAATCGACACGGATGTCAAAAGGTACTTTTGGCTCTACGCCAGCATTGCTAAGATAAGCATAACGCCAAGTCTCCTTCAAGCGCTCGTTGCCAGAAATGCCAGTGGTCAGGTAAAAATAACCTAAGCTTGTAAATGCAATGCAACCTTTTCTTAGACTCGCCGGAAATTGTGTGAGCGTATCGATTTGAAAGCTATTTAAATTGATTTGAACCAAATCAGTTTGTGTTTGATCATTTGGATCAACCCCACCATATACAAAAAGCAAGGAGTCTTGCTGCGCCATACTTTGATACATTTTTTCTCCAACTGTAAAACCTGAAAATTGAGTCCAATTATTGGTTGTTGGTTCATATTGCCAAGTATTGGCATTCCAACCGTTCTGTGAAGCATCATCTGTTCGGCCTCCAAATAAATAGCCAACCTCATTATAAGTTGCTGAAAGCCCTCTCCAACAACCATTAAAAGGCAAGTCATTGAGTTGCTCCCAACTGTTTGTATTGAAATGAAAACACCAAACTTCTTTTAATATGCCGCTGTTGTTGCGACCGCCAATGAGGTAAAAATCAGATCCAATGACGAAATGCTGACAGCCGGCCCTGCCTGTTGCAGGTAAATCAGGCATGGATGTCCAGGTGTTAGCCGTTGGTGAGTACTTTAAAAATGTATTGAAATAATTACCCAAGCAATTTTCGCCCCCTACAACAAAACCGTATCCGCCGTAGCTGAAGGCGGTGGTGTATTGCCGCTCTTGCCACAATGGTAATGCAGCTATGGCCGTCCAATTACTCGATAACGGATCAAATGCATAGAAATCGCCCTTGCAAGAAAAGTCTGCCCCCCGTCCTGTACCAACATAATGAATCCCGTTAATGGTAAACTGCGCGCCGTCGTCACGGGCTACACCTGGATAATCGTTTATTTGCTGCCAATTTTGCGCAACCAAATGGAAATCAAGGCTTAAAAATGCCAA
>CAYPVA010000475.1:0-1356 GCA_964414045.1 uncultured Lishizhenia sp.
AGCAACCTTATTTGCAACAAAAGCTGCTTCCTCAATTGATTTTTTAACCACATCGGTATCTCGGACGTTCATATTCGAAGACTCAGCAAAGTACAGGATTGCGTTTTTTTGCTGCTGTTTCCAAACTTCTAAAATTTCAGGACTGAATTCGCGGAGGTCTTTTTCGTAAAAGAAAAACTTATAAACACCATTCATTACAAATAGCCCAACTGACAGCACCAAAAACCGAAACAAGAGTTTTTTGATCATTAGAATTGAAAATAAATGAAGGTAAATTTTTGTGTGCCAGAAAGCGCTAACAATAAGAAAATCAGGACAAAATAAATACTCCAACGAGCTACCAGAGGCACGCGCTCAAGAAGTTGATCAAAGCGTTCTTTGCGATAGGAAAACTCAAGTATAAAAAGTAAAACCAATGCCAGCAGCGGCGTCCAGAAGTCTAGCCAAGTTTCTTTGGTAGGAGCAGTCGTATAAACACCTTTTAATATTTGAAGTGCAGTAGAAAAGTCAGGAGCCCTGAAAAACACCCAAGCAAAACAGACAAGTAGAAAGGTACTGAGCGTGTTTGCAAAGTTTTTCAAAGGTTTTTCTAATAGTAGAAAAATGCCGTGCAATAGACCCCAAATGATGAAGGTCCAGTTGGCGCCATGCCAAAGGCCGCTCATGCCAAATACAAAGAGTGTATTCAAGGCCCAGCGCCATGTAGAGACGCGGTTGCCGCCGAGCGGAATATAGAGGTAATCCCGAAACCAAGTGCTGAGTGAAATATGCCAGCGCCGCCAGAATTCGCCTACGCTTTTGGCAAAATAAGGCGTTTTAAAATTGTCCATTATGTGAATACCAAGGAGCCTTGCGCTTCCTTGTGCAATGAGTGAATATCCAAAAAAGTCGGCATAAATTTGGAATGCAAAAAAGACTAAAGCGGCAACAATTTGTAGCTGATTATATGCTGTTGGGTTGGCATAAACTTGATTGACAAACGGCGCTAATTGGTCGGCAATAACCATTTTAACAACAAAGCCAAGCAATACCAAGCGGAACCCAGCACTCAGGTTTTGGTAGTTAAGCGTTTGTGTTTTGCGGAGTTCTTCACCTAAAGTAGCGTAACGTTCTATCGGACCCGCGACCATCTGCGGAAAAAAAAGCACGTAATTGGCAAAATAGCCGAGATGTTTTTCGGCTTTTTGCTGTCCTCTGTATACCTCGATGGTGTAGCTCATCGATTGGAAAGTATGAAAAGAAAGACCAATTGGCAGGATGATTCCGAGGTCGTAATACTTGAATTCTTTGCCAAACAATGCGAAGAAATCTATTAAGGTCTGGTTGGCAAAGCCGAAGTATTTAAAGAACGCTAAA
>CAYPVA010000476.1:0-1353 GCA_964414045.1 uncultured Lishizhenia sp.
CACACACCTCAAACACTTTCTCAAAGCCAGTCTCTACAAAACTGATTTTGTAGGTAGGTGTAGAACATGTTCTATAAATTGACTACAACTTTGTTGCTCGAAATGTATCGATTGTTGGCGTCATGGTGCTCAATGAAATAAACGCCCGCTTTGCAATTACTTACAATAGAGAATTCTTTGGAATCTTGCTGAACCTCAGTAGAATAAACTATTTTTCCATCGCCGGAAGTCATGGAAATGTGATCTCCTTTTTTGAAATCCCCGGTGAGTTTAAACGCACCATTATTTGGATTTGGCCCAATTGAAAATTTGGTTTTTTCTGTTTCTTCAACACCTGCACATCCAACAGTTACAGTGACTGTGTCAGTTGAATACACACCGTTAATGGCGAGCGTAACAACATAGGTAGTTGTGACCGTCGGGCTCACATAAACCCCAGCCGTGTTTGTATCGACTACTGTGCCGTCCAACAAATACCAATTGGCAGGCAGATTACTAATTTTTTCACCAATAAATACGGTATCTCCAGGGCAAATCGAATAATCTTGTCCGGCATTGACTTGTAAGCCTCCGGGGATGCTGTCGAGAGGGGTAACGGAGAATTTATCAAAATGAGTATAGTTAAATCCACTTGCAGGAAAAAATGGGCTTGAACAATAAAATGCAGTTTCTAAATTTGAATTAAAATTACCAACTGTCATGAATTTTTCACCACCTTGACTTTCATAAATTCCACTAAATTTAATCCAAGAATAGGAAGAATCATTAATAATTTCATTTTTAAAATATTTTATCTGAGGAATCGATGGAATATAATTAATAGTAGTGGTTTCAATTAAAGTGTCAGTAAAATAAACACCTAAATTATTAATGAAAAAATTTCCAAAATTTGAGTCAATCCGCACAAAAAAAATTATTAAATAATGTTTTTTAAAAATTAATGAATCGATTAATTCACATTCAAGATATTCCCTTTCAAGATTATCATTTCCTGGAAGTAAATGAGTAAACATTCCTAGTCCAATATATCCATCTCCTTCAAAAGCTTGAAAACCAGGGTTGAAATAGTCTGGACTGGCAGTGTTTGGATTGTTCCAACCAGGTAATAAAACATTTGAAGTTGATAATGAATTATCAATTTGTCCAATAATATTTATTGGACAAATCGTGCAAATTTCAAAACTTGGGTTTGGAACTAAGTTATATTGCGCGTATCCGTTTAGGGTAATTGTTACAAGAATTAAAAGAAGTAAGCTTTTCATCAAGGAATAAATTACAGGAATTTGATATGGCTCTAAAAATCAATCAATTCCAATCATTATGAGTAACGCTAATGTTTTATTGCGGTTGCCT
>CAYPVA010000477.1:0-1351 GCA_964414045.1 uncultured Lishizhenia sp.
AAATCAATGGTGCAGAGGTCTTTGGCGGACATAATGTATTCGTTGTCGAGCTCGTATTCGGTACCATCTTCTTTGTCGGTGACAATATAGCTATGGCGACAATTTTGAATGCAAGCGCCGCGGTTGGCACTTGCAAAATGCGAATGCAGGCTTAGGTAGCATTTTCCTGAAACAGCCATGCAAAGTGCACCATGCGCAAAGATTTCTAGGCGCACTAAGTTACCGCTTGGTCCTTTGATTTGCTGGCGCTCAATTTCGCGGGAAATTTCTGCAACTTGCTTTAAAGAAAGTTCTCTGGAAAGGACAACGACATCTGCAAATGCAGCAAAAAAGGCAACGGTCTCTACGTTGGTGACATTGGCTTGCGTAGAAATATGCACGGGCATACCGATAGACTTGGCAAATTGCATCACGGCAAAGTCAGATGCAATAACAGCGTTGATGCCGTCGTCTTTGGCGGCCTGCACGATTGTTTTCATGAGTGTCATGTCGTGCTGGTACAAAATGGTATTGAGCGTGAGGTACATTTTAACCTGCTGCTCTTTTCCAATGGCCGCTATTTTTTTGAGGTCCTCTAAGGTGAAATTATTAGAGGAGCGTGCCCGCATATTGAGCTGCTCAATGCCAAAATAAATAGAATCACAGCCCGCTTTGATAGCAGACATCAGGGCTTCGTAAGAACCCGCAGGAGACATTAACTCTACATTCATGGCGCAAAGTTAAAATTTTGTTGGAAAATTTTTAGGCTTGAACCTTTGGTATGAGTTTGACATTCAGCGCTACCCAACCTTTTTGTCCTTTGCTTTTTTCGAAGCTTACTTCGTCGCGTTCAGCAATTTGTTGGGATAAATTGGCAGCATGTACAAAAATGTTTTCGCCACTGGCTTTGTCTTTGATGAAGCCATAACCTTTTGAATCGTTAAAGAAGATAACTGTGCCTGTGTCTGCAGCGTCGTCTTCGTCGGATTCTTCACGGCGTGGGATACCAATTTCGATATCTTCAGCATCTATTTCTATACGTGTACTTGGATCTACGGGTGCATCGACAATACGACCAAATTCATCGACGTATGCCATCATGCTGTCTAGGCCACCACCTCCGGAATTTGCCTTTCTCTCTTCAGAACGCAATAATTTTTCTTTTTTCTTTTTTGCTTTGAGTTTTTCTTTTTCCTTTTTAGAGAAGGTTTCCTTGGATTTTGCCATTAGAGCGTGTTAGTTATAAAATTGCCGTGTGAAATAGTAGGATGGAAGGCAACTTACAATAACAATGGCGTGAATGAGCCACAAAGATACAAAAAACTTACTGATGTCGCTTGGTTGGTTCCCAAACTGAGGAGCGAATTCCTTT
>CAYPVA010000478.1:0-1351 GCA_964414045.1 uncultured Lishizhenia sp.
CGCTAAATACACCAGATGGGGCTGGTTGTGGTTGCGCGCTTCAAATTCGGGATCGCGGCCAAGGCCAAGATGAGCCTGACATAATTCAGGCCTCAGGATGCAGGGGCTGGCTGCAGCCTCTGTTGAAAAACAGGTAAAGCAAAATCCTTCTCCGAATGTTTTGTTGATTTTTTTCTGACATGCCGTACAAAAAATATGACCAGTAAAATGCAATTGAATCGTTTTGCCTATCCACGTATTCAAGGAAATTTGTTCGTGGGGCGTTTGCAAATAATACTGAATCGGATTTTCATGGCTAGTAGCCATTTTTTGCAGGCAGAATTCCATTATTCAGGCAGAATATTCATTTTGTCGGCAAAGTGATAACAGTAGTCTCTGAGGTCCTCACAGATAAGGTGCTCGCCAGTGGCCTTTTCAAAGGTGTCAGCCATTGTGAGCAGTGTTTGGTGGAAAAACTGTTTCATTTCATCGATGGTCATTTCTTTGGTCCAGAGATCGATCTTCATGGTGTTTTTTGCTTTTGGGTCCCAGATAGAAAGTAAAAAAGCTGCCGCTTCTTCTTTATCGATTTGCCCATCGCTTGCAGACCAAAGCATGCGCAATGGCAATTGGTTGGCATTCAGGCCGACTTGAATATTGATTTCTGAGGTTTTTACGATTTCGTCGCTCATTTTGGTACTTCGTATTTTTTGAGAATTTGGTGGTAAGGCGTTTTGAGTAAGTTTGGTATACTTGGTGAATTCGCTTCTATGTATTGTTTGACCATGCGGTAGCCCAAAAAGCGTCCCATTCGATCTGGGCTCTCTTGAGGCAGCCCTATTGTATAAGGCCCTTCATTAAGTAAGTTCATCAGCAATTCTTGATCTGACTTGAAGAGGTATTGCTGCTCAACTAAATAATCCCAAAAACCGCGCTCCGCTTTGCTTGCCCAATCAAAATCAGTAGCTGTGTAACGCAAAATATCGTGCGTTGGAACTTCTGGGCTTATGATTTCTAGAATAGCTAAGAGTTTGCCCCAGCGGATCATTTCACTAGCCAAGTTTTCGTCAGTAGGCTTGAGAAGATTTGTACTAAGCCAACTCAGTAATGCGTCAGAGGTGGCATATTGAGGAGCCATTCCTTCTTTGATCCAGCCGTAAAATTGTTGAGCCGGTAGTTGGGAAATAAGCGGATGTTTAGCGCCAAGATAACGTTCCTGACCAATAACAATTGATTTTGAAGATGAATAGGCACTGGCGGCAAATTGAGTGTAAGTGAAGTAAACGCCAGTTGCTACCGGCGCTTTGGGCGCAAGTGCGCGCAACCGTTTTAATCCAGCTTCTATTTGTGTAAAAGTGCGCGTTCTCCATTT
>CAYPVA010000479.1:0-1350 GCA_964414045.1 uncultured Lishizhenia sp.
CCATGGCTGTTGTGGTATTTTTCACCAACCATTCCAACGATGATTTCGCTAAATCATATTGCTTTAATTGATAATTAGCCATTCCTTTAGCATATTCAGCTTCCACTTTCAACACTGGTGTAAGGGCGGCATTTTCAAGCACGAAATCTGCATTGGAGCGTGCTAGTTCATAATTTGAACCAAGAAAAGCACAGCGCATGATACCTAATTTAGCTTCAAAAGTGCTGGTTGGCTTTGCCGCGACCGCTTCTAATTTTTGATAGTACTGTAAGGCTTTCGGATAATCTTTTCTGATGTAGTGATATGCCGCTGTTTTTGCCGAAGCATATTCAGCATAGGTTGTTAGATTAGTCGTTAAGTACTTTTCAAATTGTTGAATGGCGCCAACCGAATCTTTGGTGCGAAGCATGCTATTCCCCAAATAAAAATAGGTTTCATTGATGTACCTTCCATTCGGGAATTTCGTCATGTAAACTTCAAATTTTTCGATGGCTTCTCTGTAATTAGTGTCTTCATATGCTGCTAATGCCGGCGTATAGAAAATGTTCTCTTTTTCCTCGGTAGAGATGTTTGCACAAGGATATTTGTCTATGACTTCAGAAGCAAGATCTGGTTTCTTCTGTGCATTGTATACATCAATGAGGTTCATGACGACCTTTTTACAGATTTCACGTTGTTGCTCATAGGTGCTAAGTATTTCTAAATAAGCCGCCTCTGACTTGAGGTAATCCCATTTTTTGTAGTAGATGTCGGCAATATCCAATTTGACATCGAGCGCGTAAGGAGACTTCGGAAACTCAGCAAGAAAACCTTGATACGTAGACAACGCTTGGTCGTAATTCAACTGCGACATATAGGTTCTAGCCAACTCATATTGGGCATTCATGCGGTATTTAGAGCTCGGTGCTTCTTTGAGTAATTTGGTAAGGGTTGCAGCCTTATCTGGCAGTTGTCCGTTGAATCCTTGTGCTTTTGCCAAATAGAACAAAGCTTTGTCATTGAGCGGAGAATTCAAGTTATAAGCTTGTTGGTAATATTGTACTGCTTGTAAGTTTTGCTTGTTTACGTAGTAAGCGTCTGCTACCCTGAAAGTCGCATCTACAACTTTGTTAGGCTTGTCTGGGTTGAGCTGTAAATAAGTTCTAAATGATTGAATGGCTTCATCTCTTCTGCCCTGATCTAGATAGGCATAGCCAATGTTGTAATAGGCATCTACTTTTTCAGGCAATGAGTTTGAAGCGGGTGAATTGATGAAATCACGGTAGGTATTGATGGCACTACTCAAGTCATTTTTTCGGTATTGGATATCGGCCATCCAGTAACGTGAAAGCGCCACCATTTGTGGATCCA
>CAYPVA010000480.1:0-1350 GCA_964414045.1 uncultured Lishizhenia sp.
AAGAGCGAGAAGGCTTGGATATCAGCTCACACGGTGAGTCTGCTTACGAGTCTTAATTAGTAGATTACCCCTCACTAGGCGGCCTTGGTTGGCTGCCTAGTTTTAAGCGCGGGATCCTCGGATCCCGCGTCTTTCTTTTAAAAATCTTACAATGGTGGAATGGTTCCACGTGTCATTACCGCCCTAAGTGGCCCTTTGCTCGAACTTGCGTCAAAGGTGCTTGAAGCAACTCCAACAATCGAGCGCTGGTTTAGGCTTGAGTGGCAAGAGCACACGCCACCATTCTATTGTTCAGTTGATTTACGAAATTCGGGTTTTAAGTTAGCCCCAGTTGATACGAATTTGTTCCCTGGTGGATTCAATAATCTTTCGCCGCAAATGTTGCCCTTGGCAGTGCAGGCTGCAATGGCTGCTATTGAGAAGATTTGCCCAGAGGCAAAAAATTTACTGTTAATACCAGAGCGTCATACACGCAATACGTTTTACCTACAGAATATCGCCCGCTTGTCTTCGATCCTGAGACAAGCTGGACTCAATGTACGCCTAGGAACTTTTTCTGAGGAAATTAAAAAGCCTACTTGGATTGAGTTGCCAGATGGTAATCGACTCTTAATGGAACCTTTGTCACGACTGGGTTTAAAGAAGCAACGTTTAGGCCTTAAAGATTTTGATCCTTGCTCTATTTTGCTCAACAATGATTTATCTGCAGGCGTTCCTCCAATCTTAGAGAATATTTACGAGCAGTACTTGCTTCCTGGTTTGCATGCTGGTTGGCATGTACGTCGCAAATCGAATCACTTTGCTGCATATGAAGAGGTTGCTAAAAAGTTTGCCAAAGTTGTTGATATTGATTCATGGATGATTAATCCCTATTTCACGAGCTGCTCAAATATTAATTTTCATGAGCGTAAGGGTGAAGAGGAACTCCAGGCTGCAGTTGAGCAAGTGCTGAAAAAAACTGCAAAGAAATATCGTGAATATGGCATCAAAGATAAACCTTATGTGGTTGTGAAAGCCGATGCTGGTACCTATGGCATGGGCGTTATGGTAGTGAATGATCCAGCTCAGCTAAAGGGCTTAAATCGCAAAGACCGCAACAAGATGAGCGTAGTGAAAGAAGGTCTTGAGGTTAGTGATGTATTAATTCAGGAAGGTGTTTATACCTTCGAGAAAGTGAATGAAGCTGTCGCTGAGCCAGTGGTTTATATGATTGATCGATATGTGATTGGTGGCTTCTATCGCGTTCATACTGATCGTGGCCCTGATGAGAATCTGAATGCCCCAGGAATGCACTTTGTACCACTTGCGTTTGAGCAAAACTCAATGCCAGATCTTTCTGCCAAGCCTGGT
>CAYPVA010000481.1:0-1345 GCA_964414045.1 uncultured Lishizhenia sp.
CCTAGGAGCTCGAGACTGGAATGCTCATGAAATACAAACGCAGTCAGATTAAGAAACTCACTCTAAAGGTGCAGGTGCTCCGCTATATGCGGAAGACGTGTGGCCTATCGGCAAACGAGGCCGGACGCCTATTGGGGTGCTCCGGCGGTGACTTGGGCTGCATCTATCGCGGGTCTGGGGCAATTGCTTGCGAGCCTGGCACTCTTGTTTAGAGCAAGAAGCAATCGCAAACCAGGCCGGGTCGCGGAACGAGTTATGGGATGAGTGCAGGTATGAGCAAGGTTCGCAATTTGGTGATCATGCCGACCTTCAACGAGCTAGCTAACCTAGAGCACTCGATCGCAGAACTATTCGCTCACAACTCTGATGTGCACCTTTTAGTGGTTGACGACAACAGCCCAGACGGAACGGGCCAGTTGGCTGATCGACTCGCGAAGGGTGATACTCGAATTAACGTTTTGCATCGCGCGGGCAAGGGAGGGCTTGGGCCTGCTTATCTGGCTGGCTTTGCCTGGGGGCAAGAGCGAGGCTACGACCGATTGATCGAGATGGATGCCGATGGCTCACATCGCGCGGTTGACCTACCGAAGTTGTTGGCTCGAGCCGATGACGCCGAACTGGTTATCGGTTCTCGCTGGATTCCTGGTGGCAAGGTGGTCAACTGGCCACTGCACCGCAAGGCGATTTCGCGGGTAGGCAATTTCTATGTGCGTATGATGCTCGGCACCAGCGTAAAAGACATGACGGCTGGTTTCCGCGTCTATTCAGCCAAGTTTTTGAGTGAACTGGACCTAACCGCGATCGCGGCATACGGCTATTCGTTCCAGGTCGAGATGGCCTGGCGAACAATTCAGCAAAAGGGTCGGGTCATTGAGGTGCCAATCACCTTCGTTGAACGCGAGCAGGGCGAATCGAAGATGACTACGAAAATTGTTGTTGAGGCACTTCGGCTAGTCACCAAGTGGGGACTAGCGAGACTTTTCAGATTCTAGAGATCTGCCTTGCCAGCTGAACGACGTTCGCGAATGTATTCCAGGCGCTCCTGCAGGATTTCTTCGAGCTCCTCGCGCGAACGACGCTCAAGCAGCATCTCCCAGTGACTACGTGGGGTTTTCTCTTCGTGAGTGACGTCGATAATCTTGCCGTCTTCAACGAGAACGCCCTCACCGCCACATGTCTTGCACTGCCAGGTTTCAGGAAGTTCCGCGTCTGCCGCAAAAACAACGCTGGTTTGGTGGCCACGAGGGCACTGGAACTGGTGTGAGGCGCGGGCCGAATAGGCGACTCCGGTCTCTGATTCAAGGCTCTGAGAGCCCAAACGCATACCGCGCATAGTCTGTTGTGA
>CAYPVA010000482.1:0-1041 GCA_964414045.1 uncultured Lishizhenia sp.
CCCGCCATGCAGAACAAGCTCAAGAATAAAACGAGAATGAATTTCATTACAATGAATTAAGCTTCCATCATTTTGATGAGATTCAGTGCCGAACCAGCTTTGAACCATTCAATTTGCGAAGCATTGTAAGTATGGTTTACCATGATTTGCTCAGAGGTCCCATTGCTATGCTTGATCAATAGGGTTAATTGTTTTTTAATATCACTCGGAATATGGGAATCCAACTGCAAATCGATGAAATCAAAAGTGTCATCCTCTTGGATTTTATCGTAGTCTGCTTCGTTGGCAAATGTAAGGCCAAGCATACCTTGTTTTTTGAGGTTGGTCTCGTGAATGCGTGCAAATGATTTGACGAGTACGGCGCGAACTCCTAAATGACGCGGCTCCATTGCTGCATGCTCTCTGGATGAACCTTCGCCGTAGTTGTGATCGCCAACAACGATAGATGGAACACCAGCCGCTTTGTATGCGCGCTGAACAGCAGGTACCTCGCCGTATTCGCCAGTTAATTGGTTTTTGACAGAGTTAGCTTGGCCATTGAAGGCGTTTTCGGCACCAATGAGCATGTTGTTGGAAATGTTATCAAGGTGTCCGCGGTAGCGCAGCCATGGGCCAGCCATTGAAATGTGGTCCGTGGTACATTTGCCTTTTGCCTTGATGAGCAAACGTGCACCTAAAATATTTTGACCGTCCCAAGCAGGGAAATTTTCTAACAATTGTAAGCGCTGAGAATCTGGGGCAACCGCAATTTCTACTTGGCTGCCATCGGCAGCTGGTGCTTGGTAACCGTTGTCCTCTACTGCAAAACCACGCGTTGGTAATTCGTCGCCAACCGGCGCAACCAATTTTACTTGCTCTCCTTTGTCATTGGTGAGCGTGTCGGTGAGTGGGTTGAAACCGAGGTCACCAGCAATAGCTAAAGCCGCAACCATCTCTGGGCTCGTTACAAAAGCGTGTGTGTTCGGATTGCCATCTGCGCGTTTCGAGAAGTTGCGGTTGAATGAATGAACAATCGTGTTTTTTTCTTGCTTTTCTGCACCT
>CAYPVA010000482.1:1051-1343 GCA_964414045.1 uncultured Lishizhenia sp.
GCCCACTGACCAATACAAGGACCACAGGCATTGGTGAATACTTTGGTACCCATTTTCTCGAAGTCGGCAAGGATACCATCGCGTTCTGCCGTGTAGCGAACTTGCTCAGAACCCGGATTGATACCAAATTCTGCCTTTGGCGTGATGCCTTGTGCAACCGCTTGCTTCACGATTGAAGCTGCGCGTGCTAAATCTTCATAGGAAGAATTGGTACAAGAACCAATTAAGCCCCACTCTACTTGTAGTGGCCAACCATTGGCAGTTGCCTCTTCACGCATTTTTGAAACGGGAG
>CAYPVA010000483.1:0-605 GCA_964414045.1 uncultured Lishizhenia sp.
GCCTGCATTCGCTTTTTGGCCAGCTTCGCGCCGACGATGTCGTGGTGATAGAAGCTCACGCCGCCACCAGGCTCGAGTTTGCGAGTCGCCGGCTTGCCGCAGTCGTGCATGAGCGCGGCAAAACGAAGCACAAAGTCGCCCTCAAGTTCGTAATCCTTCTCGTAATCGATCGCCTGCTCAACCACGGTCAGGGTGTGCTCATAGACATCCTTGGGGTGATGGTGTTCATCAACCTCGAGCTTGAGGGCAGGCAGTTCCGGCCGCACGATCGCCGCCAAACCGCTATCAACCAGGGCCGTCAGACCCTTGCGAGGGTGCTTGCCGACCAGCAACTTGGTGATTTCGACCTGCACGCGCTCTGCCGAGATGATCTCGAGGCGGTCGGCCATCGCCGTCATCGCGGCGAAGGTGGCATCCTCGATCTCGAAACCGAGCTGGGATGCGAATCGAGCGCCACGAAGCATGCGGAGCGGGTCGTCGCTAAAGCTGTCTTCTGGCTTGCCAGGAGTGCGAATTACGCCATCAAGCAGGTCTTGAAGTCCGTTGAACGGGTCAACGAATACTTTCTCTGGCAGGCGCAATGCCATCGCATTGACCGTAAAGTC
>CAYPVA010000483.1:615-1342 GCA_964414045.1 uncultured Lishizhenia sp.
ACGAAACAGGTCGTCGGCAAGTTCTTTGCCAAACGCAACCTCGGGCTTGCGGCTGTCGCGGTCGTACTTATCGGCGCGGTATGTGGTGATCTCGACGATGTCATCGCCAATGCGAGCGCCGATGGTGCCGAATTCGCGACCGATGTCCCAGTGCGCATCGACGTGGCCCTTGAGTATCGCAAGGGTTTCATCGGGTAGGGCAGAGGTGGTGAAGTCGAGATCTGGGGCCTTTAGACCAAGAAACGCGTCGCGAACAGGACCGCCAACTAGTGCAAGTTCGTGACCGGCATCCTGAAAAATGCGGCCCAGAGTGACAAAAAGTGGCGAATCGGTGGTTTTCTCCAGATTCGCCAGTGCCTGCTCGACCGACTCCATGCCACTAATCGTGCCATACATCGCCACAGCGAATCATGACAACGGTTCGGACTCACAGCGGGTGCTGGTGGGCTAATGCGAATAAAGTTTCGGTATGACTTCTCAACGCGGCGAATCGCGCTCGGCCGGCAGCCCCGGTCGTCGCCTGATGCGCGTTGAAGAAACCTCGGCCGGAGGCTTTGTGTTGGCTGGCGATGGCACGCGCCGAGTCGCGCTGATTGGGCGACAGTCGCGCTCAGGCAGGATCGACTGGTGTGTGCCCAAGGGGCATCCCGAAGGTGAAGAGTCTCTCGAGGCCGCCGCAATCCGCGAAATCGCCGAGGAAACCGGCCTAATTGTTGAGATCATCGAC
>CAYPVA010000484.1:0-1035 GCA_964414045.1 uncultured Lishizhenia sp.
ACCTGAGCCATTGCTTCAATTTGTAAAACTCCGGGAAAAACTGGATTGCCCGGGAAATGGCCTGTAAAAATCGGTTCGTTCATGGTGATGTTTTTCACGCCAATGATAGAAGTTGGGTGAATTTCCATGATTTTGTCTACCATCAAAAATGGATAGCGATGCGGAAGCATGCCTTCGATGTCTTGGGTAGTATAAAGGGGCTCTTTGCTGAGGTCAAAATGACGACCGGCGTTTTGCTGTTTTTTAATTTGTTCTTTGAGTACTTTGGCAAAACGAACATTGGCAGCGTGTCCTGGCCTAGCGGCTAGAATATGCGCTTTAATTGGCTTGCCTATCAAAGCGAGGTCTCCGACTATGTCGAGTAATTTGTGGCGAGCTGGTTCGTTTTCACATTGCAGTTTGCTGCTATTGAGCACACCGATGCCCTCCATGTTTATTTGAAGCTTCTCTTTGCCGAGTAATTCAGCGAGGGTGTCAAGTTCTTGTTGGCGAACATCAGCGCGGTCTACTAAGACAATAGCGTTGTCGAGGTCTCCGCCTTTGATGAGGTTGTTTTTTGCCAAGAATTCAAGTTCGCGCAAGAAAACAAAAGTGCGACAATGTGCAATTTCTTTGTTGAATTCGCCGATATGATACATGCTCGCATGCTGCGTACCCAAAACCGGAGAATTGTAATCTGCGGTAATTGACATCTGGAATCGCTAAAAATTCATTGCCTTTTTCGAGGTCTTCCCAGGGGATATTCTCAGTGAGTTCGAAATACTCGCGCACTGCATCTTGGTCTTCAAAACCCACGGCTTCGATTGCTTTGACGAAAGGAAGTGCGCTGCCGTCCATAATCGGGATTTCAGGGCCGTCGAGTTTAATGAGTGCGTTGTCTACTTGGCAACCATATAAGGCTGCGAGCACGTGTTCGGTTGTGTAAACACGCGCACCGTTGTGCTCAAGGGTTGTGCCGCGGTCTGTGGCAACGACGAGGTCGACATCTGCTTTAATGAGGGGTTGATTTTCTAAGTCGGTGCGTTGTAATTTGTA
>CAYPVA010000484.1:1119-1341 GCA_964414045.1 uncultured Lishizhenia sp.
GTTGTTGTTCTGTCATGCGTCTGTCTTTTTGAGCAAATCGTTGAGTTTTTGCTCTAAGTCGTAAATTTTATTGATAAGGCTGGGAAGTTTTCTAAAACCAAAGTGCGACCTTTTGTAATCATTGATTGGAATAGCGGGTGTACCCATGAGGGTATCGGCTTTTTTAACAGTTGAGGGAATGCCCGATTGAGCGACAATTTTGGTGTGGTCAGCCACGCTGAG
>CAYPVA010000485.1:0-1338 GCA_964414045.1 uncultured Lishizhenia sp.
AGCAATAGGGGCCAAGCTCAGCCGCAGTTTTTTGATGTTTTCTTACAATGGCTGTTGCATAGGTTTCGAGTAGTAATCCTTTTTGAATGGACGTATCGGTGACTTCTCGGTAAGGTGTTTGGTGTAGATCTTTCATGATTGGCCCAAATACAAGATAATTCGGGAGTTTGAGGTCCTGAATTAAAATATATGGAGCCCTTTCTTGTAAGGCACTGCGGTCGTAAACAATGCTTTTGATGTTTGTTTTAGGATGAGTTTGTAGCCAATTATTGATACTCCAGGCTCCGACAATATAAGCAAACACATGAATTTTTTCATATTGAACGAGGTCGCGTTGCCGGTAAAAACGATCAAAATTAGCAACTGTTTTTTCGAGTGAATTTCGAGAGATATAATTGGGGATGTATAGGTCGTAACCTTTGTTAGAAAAGTACTGTCTTAGTTTGGCGAGGCTGTGATACTTTGAACCAAAACCAGTAAGGATGACAATCGCTTCTTTGTTGCGGGATTTTATTTTTCGTTTCCCGAACAAGGTTTGAGGTACTGCGTTAGGTTCTGCATATAGATATGCATCCAAATTGCCATAAACCACTTCGATTTGATCGGTTTTAAATGCGGCTAAATGATGGGCATATAAATCTTCGATGAGTTCATTGGGCGTACTAATTAAAAACGCTAATCCAGGGTTAATTTGAGAGGTTCTCAGGCTGCGTTTTACGGCGTCAGTACAATTATTGATAAAAAGACTCCAAGGTTTTTCAATGTTCCAGTG
Organism: uncultured Lishizhenia sp.; assembly: GCA_964414045.1. GTDB lineage: Bacteria > Bacteroidota > Bacteroidia > Flavobacteriales_D > Crocinitomicaceae > UBA952. The sequence continues at coordinate 773 of CAYPVA010000485.1, forward strand.
GTCACTGAGTGCCTCGAGTTTTTCAAGGTCGGGTTCAAGCGCCTTTAATTTCAAAACCAAACTCGGGGTTTTGTTTTGGTGTTTGAGCACTTCAAAATCATAATTAAAAGCAGCGGCGAAACTGATGTTTTTTACTTTAAAACCGCCGCCGTCGTGGGCTCTGTATTTGGTGTAATAGGTCAGTGAAGCGGTGTCTTTTCCAAAAGCCATACTGATGTGCCCTGCGCCAGATTGTGTTTGTTCGCTTGTGTAAACAAATAAATAGAGCAAATAAGGTGTACTGGGCTTACTCTTTTCAGCATTGGAAGAATAAGTTTTTTGTACTTCGTTATAAGCGAATGATAATTGAAACGAAGCAATGAAAAGAAATAAGAAGAAACCTCTAAACATAGAGCAAATTACAAAAGATTTGGAAATTATTTCTTGCGGCTTTTACCAATGTTTCATTGATAACCTAGTGTGAAAATATTATTAGCGCCAAATGATGGGCCTAAAGCCCAATAAAAGTAAAAAAGTTAAAAGCAGTTTTTTCATGGTGTTTATTTTACACCAAAATTGAGGAAGTT
>CAYPVA010000486.1:0-1338 GCA_964414045.1 uncultured Lishizhenia sp.
GAGACCTTTCCTTCAACGAAAAGAACTACGTTTTTGCTCAAAAATACTACGACTCAAGCTCGAGGTTCATTACCGACGACTATCCAAACGGTGAACAAATTAAAAGTAAGGCCAGCAAATTAGCCGACCTCGTTAAAGCGATCGAAACCGCTCAATTTGAAGATTCAGTTCAACGCATTGCAGCACTTTCTGAAAAAGACCGCGAAGATTTTCTCAAAGAAACCTTGAAGCAAATCAAACGCGAAGAGCAAAGACGCAAAGAACTAGAGGCAGCTAAATTACTAGCGTTGCAACAAAGCCAAGCGGCACCAACCGCTGGTAATGCCAATAAGTTCATTTTTAATAATCCTAAATTGCGAGAGGAGGGCTACAACGATTTTCGTAAAAACTGGGGTATCCGTGAAAACACCGATGACTGGCGCCGCAGCGAGCGCATTGTTTTGAATGCCAACATTGATCCGCAAGGGCAAGATACAACTACACAAGCCGGTCAGAAAGACGTCAAAAAAGATTCGCTCAGCATTGAAAGTCTCTTGGCAAACATTCCACTTACACCAGAGGCACTCAAGATTTCACAAGAGCGCCTTCTAGATGCTCTTTACACTTCCGGGGTGCTTTATAAAGAAATTCTCAATGAAAGCGAATTAGCAGCTGCTCAATTCTTGGCTATCCTCGATAAAAAACTAGAGCACCCCACAGACCTATCAGCAGCGTTTCAGCTCTACAAAATCTATGAAAACGGTCCTGATGCGACCAAGTACAGAACCTATATTCTTACGAAATATCCGAACTCGGATGCCGCCAATTTCTTCCGTGACCCTGATTATTATGTCAAGCAAAAATTAAGTGCTCAGAAAGATCAAGCAGCTTACCTTGCTTTACTCGAAAAATACGAGCAAGGTTATTATGCCCAAGTTCTTAGTGCAACGCAACCTTTTGTAGACAACGACCTCTCCAATGCTTATCGCGCTGAATATTTATTACTCAATGCCCTTGCGTTTGGTCAGCTCAACGACAACAAGCAATTATTGGTGCCAAAATTGCAACGCATCATCGACGAAAAACCAAAATCAGATCAAGCGGTTCGCGCACAAGAAATGATTCAGACTATTCAGAAAGGCTATTCTAAGTTTGAACTAGCCAACGCAAAAGAATCGTCAATTTTCTCAACCGATATCAGCGGTACGCAATACGTTATCGTATTACTTGACGAAGACGAAGAAGCCGATGACCTCAGGACTGCCGTTGCTAACTTCTCAACCAAGGCTTTTAAAACGGCTAAGGTTAAAGTAACGGTCAAGACTACCGTTGCCGAGAATAATTTTGTACTCGTTTCAG
>CAYPVA010000487.1:0-1338 GCA_964414045.1 uncultured Lishizhenia sp.
TGGTAAGCCAACAATGCCCGCTTCTTTCCACATTGAGTCAAAATCAGCTGCTCTGCTTTCGTCAGTGAGTAAGAAAGTGACATTCATTTGGGAGCGGTCTTCAGTGGCAACAGCACCTTTAAAAGAAGGATTGTTGTCAATTTCGCTATAGAGCAAGTGTGCTTTGGCTTCGTTTTTTGCAGCTTGTGCAGCTACTCCACCGTTCGCTAGTAAATGACGCAGATTGAGCATCGCTACATAAACGCTAAATACGGGTGGTGTATTGAGCATGGATTCTTTGTCAACGTGTTGTTTGAGGTCCAGGTAGGTTGGCATAAATTGCGCACTGCTTTTACCGAGTGCTTCGTCTTTGACGATATAAAGTGTGGCTCCTGCCGGCCCGAGATTTTTTTGTGCACCCGGAAAACGGAGGACGACGGCAGCTACATTGATTTCTTTGGAGAAAATATCCGAAGACATGTCGCAAACCAAAGGAAGTTCGGTCTTTGGAAAAGATTTGAATTGCGTCCCGTAAATGGTGTTGTTGCTGGTAAAATGTACATAATCGAGACCAGAAGGTATGCTGTAGTCTTTAGGAATGTAGCTAAAATTGCGATCTTCCGAAGATGCAAAAACAGAGACATCAAGCCCCACTTTTTTAGCTTCTTTGATAGCGCCGCTTGCCCAAGTACCGGTATTGATGTAGCCTGCGCGTTTGTTTTCGCGTTGCATATTCAAGGCTGCTATCGTAAAACCGAGTGTAGCGCCTCCTTGCAAGTATGCTACCGAATAGCCAGCTGGTACGTTAAGTGCTTTTTTTACGAGGTCTAGCGCTTCGTCCATAACGGCGACAAAGTCTTTGTGGCGGTGAGAAACTTCTAGAATTGATAAACCGTTAAAGTCAAGCACTGCTGCGGCAGCTTCCTTAAAAACGTCTTGGGGTAAAATACATGGCCCCGCGCCAAAATTGTGTTTCATATATGTTGATTAGTGTTTGCTCTGGGTTGCAAAGTTGCAAAAAAAAAGAGCTGCGAAAGCAGCTCTTTAGAATCAGTCCGCTTTTTTAGCGGTGGTTTTTTTGGTAGCGGGTTTTTTGGTTGAACTCGTTGCCTTTGCTTTTGGTTCAGCTTTTGCCGGCTTTTCTTTTTTCTCTTTTTTGATCACGACGATAGGGGCATCTTCTTTGCGTTTACGCGTCTTGCCGTAAGAGCCCATTGCACGTTTACCTTTTGCTGTTTTTTTGTCTCCTTTTCCCATAAGTGTTTGTTTATGATACGTGTACACTCAAAGTTATCAAACTTTTTTAAATTCCGAACGAAATTTTTCTGCAAGTTGAGGTCCGCCGTTTAAGATGCGTTC
>CAYPVA010000488.1:0-1332 GCA_964414045.1 uncultured Lishizhenia sp.
ACGGTTCAATTGATCAGTTCAACCGATATCGGTTGTACAGATTCCCTGACCTTAACCGCTACGGTTATGAATAATATTGCGGTTTATGTTCCCAATTGCTTTACGCCAGATGAAAACGAATTCAACACGGTGTTTTTCCCGGTGTTCTCTACAGGGTTTGAGCCAAAAGGATATAGCTTCACCATTTTCAATCGCTGGGGAGAGGAAATATTTTTCAGTCAAGATCCGAAAGCTTATTGGGACGGCGCTATGTCAAATGGCACCGATTGCCCTGACGGTATTTACAATTACCTCATCAAATACCGCGAAACGCCTAAAGGGGAAGAAAGAACCATTAAAGGGTTTGTGCATTTACTGCGCTAAAAATCGCGCAAAAAAAAATCCCGCAACAGCGGGATTTTAATGTAGATTTTATTCAATGCCTAATATTCGTCTTCATTGAATAAGAAGTCTTCTCTAGATGGGTAGTCAGGCCAGATTTCTTCGATGCTTTCGTACATATCGCCTTCGTCTTCGAGGTCTTGGAGGTTTTCCACAACTTCTAGTGGTGCTCCTGTACGGATGGCAAAATCGATCAATTCTTCTTTAGTGGCAGGCCACGGTGCGTCTTCGAGATAGGAGGCAAGTTCCAGTGTCCAGTACATGTTTCGTTATTTTAGGTTATTTTTTGGCAAAAGTAATTTTTATTTCCAAAAATCCAAGCCCATTCGCGAAAAACGCAAAAAATTAATTTCTGGGTGTCCAGGTGTGCTCGGCTGCGCCTTTATCTTGACTCATTTTTCTTGAAAGCACAAAAAGGTAGTCACTGAGTCTGTTGAGATACATGAGAACCAATGCTTCCACGCCTTCTAATTCGTCTAGGGTTACAATCATGCGTTCAGCTCTTCGGCAAATGCAGCGCGCCACGTGTGCGTGAGCGGCATTGAGGTGCCCGCCAGGTAAAACAAAAGCAGTAAGTGCTGGTAGCTGTTCATCCATGACATCCATCCAGTGTTCTAGTTTTTCGATGTCTGACTCCAATAAGTCTGGCAACTGCATTTTATTTTTCTCGGGATCAGCAGCCAGGTGAGACCCTATTGTAAAAAGTCGGTCTTGTATTTCTTGAAGCTGAACGCGCATTCTGACATCGATATCGAGGCAAGAAAGCAAGCCAATGTAAGAATTGAGTTCATCGACTGTTCCGTAGGCTTCTATGCGCACATCTCCTTTTGAAACACGGGTTCCTCCGATAAGACCCGTACTGCCTTGATCTCCTTTTTTAGTATAAATTTTCATGGTAGAAATTTAATCAAATTGTGCGCAAAGTTGCTCAATTTCTTGGTCGGTGTAACG
>CAYPVA010000489.1:0-1329 GCA_964414045.1 uncultured Lishizhenia sp.
TGCGAAACTGCTAAAAATGAGATACTTGCAAAGAAAATTGTAAGTAGCAATTGTTTGCTACGACTGAGTAGGCTTGTTTGCATATAGTTAAAATTGTACTACAAAGATATGCCATATTCAACTACCTGACAAAATGTTAGGCAATTACAAGCTTTTTTCTATATAAAATCTATATAGCCTACTTTCTGATTTTTACCAAAGTATAAGGGAATTCTTCCAACAATTCGCCTGAATAGTAGAAGTCGTAGGCTACTCCACCGAAGGTATATTCTTTGTCGCGGATCATGAAATTGGAGCCACCGACTGATGGGTATTTTTTGGGCTTAGATTTATTGTAGCCTAGGTTGAATATAGAGGCTAAGATTTCTGGGCGGTCGTCAATTGGGTAGCCTGCTTTTTGCCACTGAGTAGCAATTTGACGAATGAAAATACCAGCGTAGAGGTAAGAGTAGTAGTGGTCTTTGTATTGAACAAGGCGTTTTACCCTCAGACTGAGTGTATCATTGTGTGCGTTGTTGTAATTCCTGGTAGAATCGTAGTCTAGAATATGTTCGTATTTTGCCCCACAATAAAATGGGCTTGATGCGTCATGAAGGTAGTTTTCTATATTACGAGCAGTTTGTTCCTTGATACCTGTTACCCCAAAAGACATATTGGTTTCGAGCGCCAAAGTTTTCAACGGAGCTACTAGATCTTTGAAGCGCTCTCTTCTCGAGTTAAATAGGCGCACTTGTTCACCTACTAAACAAGCTACAATCATTCGAGGTTCAACACCGCAAGCTGCCGCAGCTGAATCTATGTATTTTTTGTCTTTAGCAACCGCTTCCTTGAAATAAGACCACTCAATGAAATTCATCCATTCAAAAGCATTGCCCCCTTTGGCCATGTTCTGATTGTTGTTTTTGGACAGTATTTCCCGGAGTCTTCGTTGGTAGCTTTTATTGTCTTTGAGTTTCAGATCAATGGCCGCGAGCATTTGAAAAGCAATTTTTTCACTCTTTGACTGTGCCCAGGCGTCTAGAATAGTCCGCGCATTTTTGGGGTAATATTCATTGACAAGATTGATGCGCTGCAAGATTTCATTTCGATACTTTACCAAAGAAGCGCTATCCACTTTGAAGTTTTGGTTGTATTTGTCATGCATTTCTTGGAAATAGCGGTTGTTGTTGTCAACCAAACCCTTGTCATCAGTAAGCCTGAGTTTCAGTGCAAAGTAGATGCCTACTAAGATAACGCCATATCCGGCAAAACCATAAAGTGCAACGTTGTAAGGGATTTTAAACCATTTGCTTTGGAAGAGACGCTTCATGTATTGAAATAAGAACGCGG
>CAYPVA010000490.1:0-1327 GCA_964414045.1 uncultured Lishizhenia sp.
TTTCACAAAATCCTAATCCTAAAAAATCTTCAATTTCAACTACATAACTACCTTCGGGTAATCCAATATCTTTCCACTCATCATTTACCGATGAAATTAAAATTGGAGCATCTTCGGATGGATTATCTTTTGGTAAAGGTAATATCCAATAATATCCTGCAGGGCCTTCATCTTCATCTACCTGAATTTTTTCCCATCCTTGTCTTTGAAACGTTTCCTCCGTAATTAAGGTTTCTGGAAACGCAATCGGTGTCATTTTTTTAGTACTCACTCTAAAACTATTTTTATTTGTTTAGTTACCTTATAATCTAATATTGTACAATCTACAATCATCGTATCTCCTTTCATTTTATAGATTGGTGCAATGATGGTATTTATTTCCCCGTTTGTGCCGGCATATGAAGAAGAATTTATCGTTGGTACTAATTCATCTTTCCAAGCAACAATAGGGGGTAAATTAACGTAATTACGTGTTCCATTGAAAGGATTGAAATACAACTTAGTTACGTTTGCAACAATATCACCTCTTAACAGCCACCAAAACAAATTATTTTCCCATTCTACCTTTATTGGTTCAGTTGTATTTTTAACTAACCCACTAATACGATGGATTGTTTGTGCTGATGTTTGTATAAGTTGTAAGTGGTAATAACCATTTTTATCAATTGGTAATCTACCATCCAATTCCAAAGTTGGTATTGGTTTAGATGATGTTGTTGTGGTTGTTCTTGCAGTTGTTTGTGTTGGCCCCCATTGTGGTTCTCCAATTCCCTCTTTACTACAAGCCGTAAATAGTAAACACCCAGCTACTAACCATTTATTTATCATAACAATTTATTTAAGATTGATTCCCAATTTGGATATTCGTTCCAAGTTTCAGTCTCATATGCCCAACCAAATCGTAATAACTCGCCTCTAAATCCTTCCGCTCCGTTTTTTTATCGGTCAGCCATTAAGTAATCCCCCCTTAAAAAATCTTTTCGGTGAGTAACAATCATTTTTTTGTGGAAAAGGTTACCAAAATGTTCTTTAAACTAATATCGTTTATTAGAAGAAGATTCAGGGTTTCCCCACGGTGCTGCAGTAGCGATAAACAATTCATACTTTCCACTTTCTGCCAATTTCTTAACTGCCTCAACTGCCCCTTCGATTGGTGGTGGAATTCGGAAAATACCAGGAATATGGTCAGGACATTTTTTGTATTTATCTATTAAGTGTGGGTGGCGTTCAAACCACTTATCAAATTCGGCCTTTAAATCGACCAACACACCATCCATATCAATGTAAACTATTTTTTTGTTCATAATGTTATCTTTGTTATCTCTCA
>CAYPVA010000491.1:0-1313 GCA_964414045.1 uncultured Lishizhenia sp.
CCCCCGTCACCGTGAACCAGCGAGGACGATTGCTCACTTGGATCAGGCCATGGTTGTGGCAAAAGCGAATCATGGTGGCCACCGGAAACTCAAGCATCTGATCGGTCGGGCAACTCCAGATGCAACCCATCATGGGCAAAAAGTACCAGTCTTTGAACGCTTCACTGAATTGATGTTGCTTTAAGAACTGTGACAGTGGTTGGCGCATTTCCACTTCTTTTTGTTCTTCAGCAATCCGTGTGCACAACTTGTTAAAGTGGAGCACATCCAACAGCATCTTGATGAATTTAGGACGAAGTAAATTTTTGCGTTGTGCAAACACCGTGTCTAAATTGGTGCCACTCCACTCCAAGCTTTCTGAACCCCAAGCCTTGGGCGCCTGCACAGAGAAGGACATATCTGACAACGCGGTCTCGACACCTAACTCAGCAAACAAGTTGATCAAATTGGGATAGGTGCGTTCATTGAATACCAAAAACCCGGTGTCCACACCGTATGTCACGTTGCCCTGTGCAGTGGGCAAGCTGATGTCGACCGTATTGGCATGGCCACCAAAATAATCACCCGCCTCATACAGCGTGACGTCGGCTTGGCCTTTCAAGCTATGGGCCACAGCCAAGCCTGAAATGCCAGAGCCCACAATGGCTATTTTTTTGTAATTCAAAATTTACTTTCTTTGAAATCGTTAGCGACGGTGTGGCTTTGAACGCGCTGGGTTTTAGAGTGTTTTTTGCGCCAAGCTTTTTTCAATGGCATTCACCAAGCTTTTGCTATCAGGACTCGTCATGCTGTTGTAGCTGTCCAGCAATTTGCCATCGCGGCCAATGAGGTACTTGTAAAAGTTCCATTTAGGCCGTTGTCCGGGGTCTTGCGCCAATTGTTTGAAGAAGGGCGCGGCAGCATCGCCAGTGACGGATGTTTTGGTAAACATCGGGAATTTCACACCAAAGGTGTTTTCACAAAAATCGGCAATGTCTTGATTGTTTGATTTTTCTTGCGCAAAGTCATTGGATGGAAATCCAAGAATCACGAGGCCGCGGTCCTTGTACTTGGCATACAAGGCTTCTAGGCCTTTGTACTGGGGCGTGAAGCCACAGTAACTGGCCGTGTTGACCACCAAAATAACTTTGCCGCTGAATTGGCACAAGGACTGTGGCTTTTCATCTTGCAACCTGGGGAAGGTGTGGTTCAACAACGCGGGGCAAGAAGCGGCCGTGCTGGTTTGAACAGGCGCTTGTGCCGACGCAAACGGTGCAAACGGTGCCAACAGCAGGCAAGCCGCCAAAAAGGCAAACTTAAAACCCTTAGATTTA
>CAYPVA010000492.1:0-1313 GCA_964414045.1 uncultured Lishizhenia sp.
CAACAGTGGTGCCTAAAATGGAGAAATACGAGACAATGTCGGTCATGTTTGTTTTTTTACAAAATTAAAAAAGTCTTGCAATACCCTTGCGTTTGAATCTTGCTGGGTAGTGATTTCTATGATTTGACAACTAGTTTGTTTGAAGAACTGCGTTAAAGCAGCATGTAAACTAGATTTATCATGTTGGTAGTGTACCTCGAAGCCGTAGCCCTCGGCAATTTTACCAGGCGATTTCTGATGCGTTGCTTCAAAATAGGTACTTCTCAAAGGAGATGTTGCAGGCCCGGGTATGATCTGAAAAATGCCTCCTCCGTGGTTTTGGACAATGATGATTTTTAAGTTTTTCGGAAATGGAGAGGTCCAAAGCGCATTGCTGTCGTAGATAAAGGAGGTGTCGCCACAAATGAGCAAATGGTTTTGAGTAGGCGAGGCTAAAGCAGCGCCAACGGCTGTAGATACAGAACCGTCTATGCCGCTCGTGCCGCGGTTACTGCGGTAGCTAACGCCCGCAATTGGGTCAAAAAGTTGTGCATAGCGAACCACTGAGCTATTGGCAAGGTGCAGAACAGCAGGTTCAGAAAGTGTTTCTTGGACTGCGGCAAAAATATCGTAATCAAAAAGTTGCTGAGGGTCTGTTTCGAAGATGGCTTGCTTGTCTTTGGCAAGGTAATCCAACGCTTTCCATTTTCCTTGAAAATTTTTAGTGTTCAAGTTTAAATTTTCTTTCAGGATATTTTCAAAGAAATGAACTGGGTTTATGTTGATACATGCACTGAGGGTGCCGTAGGTGTTCATTTCAGGAAAATCGGCTGCCAAACGCCAGTGCAGTGCAAGTTTTGTCTGACGAAGAAATGCTTTGATGCGTTTAGAAACGACTGCCCCGCCAAGGCTAATCAGTACCTCAGGCTGGAAATTGAGATCCGAAGGATCAAAACCGTTTAAACTGCGGTCTATGCAGGCATTGAATAAAGGATGCTGCAAATTAGAAGTGTTCTCAACCAATACCACCACATTGCTGTAGGCGGCAAATTCGGCCAATCTGTTTTCTAAATGGACATTAGCCTCCATTTGGCCTACGAGTACGAGAATTTTTTTGCCGTCTAAAACCGAGAAGTCGGGTAGGGCAGTTGTGAGTTGCTCGGGTACTAGTGGCTCAAAATCAAAAGAGCGCTGTGCAGCTAAGCCGTACAGCGGTTCATTGAGCCCGATATTTAAATGAAGGGGGCCTTTCCAAGGCTTGTGTAAATATTGAAGGAATTCGCTCATTTGCGCTTGGCTTTGTTTATTGAGCACAAAGGTGTCTTCGTCAAAAC
>CAYPVA010000493.1:0-1312 GCA_964414045.1 uncultured Lishizhenia sp.
GGTTGCGCACCAACTTGCGCGCTTCTTTGAGCGTAAGGCCCTTCAAATATATTTGAGCCATTCCTGCTGGGGTAATAAAACCAGCTTCGTTGATGGTTTGTAATAAGTCTGCCTGAGAAATTCCAAAGATGGTAATACGAATTTGATCGCCTGCACCCAACACGTAGGTTTCAGGCGCAGTGGCGCCATCTGTGGTTTTAATGGGTTCGAGCTTGCGGTCGGTAAAAATCTGATGGCCGTAAATACCTGCAATCTTAGGAAGCACAATTGCGCTGTCTTTCTTGATGACGACATTGCTATCAGGTGCAGAGGCAAGTGGCACTGGTTTTTCTTGCGTGGGTAAATCTTTTTGCTCTGCCGCTGGGGCCTCTTTCATTTGAGCATCTTGCTTCACCTCCACTTCTTTAACCTTACTTGCCGCAAGGTCGTCTAATATGGCCGTAATGTCTGCTTTTTTAGCCAGAAGTTCTTCTGGGGCCATTTTCTGAACATCAATACCCTTTGCGGCTAATGCTGTTTGTGCTTCGGCTTCAGTGAGGCCGCGTTTGTCTAGTTCTGCCTTGATCAAAAAACCTTGGTCTGCCGGTAACTGTGCGAAAGCCGGGAGGGCGAAAAAGAAAATGCTAAAGAAAAATAACGCTTGTAACGCTTTCATAGATTGAATTTTAAGGGCAAAATTACTGAAATGCTTGGTGTTCACCTAATTTTTGAGTTTGGATATGGCTTCGCCGTGGTGAGTCACAGATACTCACCGAACCTTAGAGCAGCAAAAGCAGACCCTGTTTGGGCTACAGTACTTTTACGAAGCTTTTAGGCACATTGATACTAAAGGCCACCCCGAGGTGGCGTATGTCGATGAGCACACGCAGCGTGTTGAGCACTTGTGTGGCTGTTCCGATGATTCCTTTAAAGGGCCCGCGCAACACCTCAATGGTGGCGCCTGGGCTGAGTTGCATTTGCTGCACCTCAGGAGCAGCTGCTTGTTGCAACAAAATTTGCAGATTCAAGATTTCTTGGGGTTGCACCACTGCTGGGCGGCCTAGATAGCGCAATATACGGCTAACGCCTTGCACCAAATAAACGCCATTGAGCGCAGCTTCACTGCAGCGCACAAAAACTACAGAGGCAATTAAGGGGCGTTGTATTTTTTTCTTGCGATCAGACCACTGTTTGAGCTCTTCAACAAGCGGCAAATACACCTCATAACCAGCGAGTTGCAAGCGCTGAGCAGTCTTTTTTTCTGAAAGTGTTTTGGTATACACTACATACCAACACAAAGTAGGGTCAGATAAGGGAATTGCCTGATTTTGTT
>CAYPVA010000494.1:0-1000 GCA_964414045.1 uncultured Lishizhenia sp.
TCGCGATATCCTTCCCATTTTTCGTTTGGATCTCTTGATTCGAATATAAGCTCACCCCATCTATCATAAATTTGGAATCTATATGTACCAGGTTGTATTTTACCTGTAATTACTGGGTAAAAGAACTCATTTGTATTATTTGTCTCACCGGGTGTAAAGGCATTTGGAACATATACTATTACTTCGTCTTTGATACGGATAATTTGAGAAACAGTATCTGGACACATGCCCTGATTATATGCATAAAGTGTGACGGAATAATAGCCTGGTGAACAACCATAAGTATAGTTGATTTGATCTATGGAATGTGGATTGTAGCTAACACTAGGTGTGGTGTAAAGCTCACTCATTGGTAATTGCGGATCACATTCACCCAAATCCCAAAAATAGTTAGTTGAGTTTTGTGAAGCATTGATAAAACTAAATGTCGGGGTAATAAATGATTGAGCTGGTATCTCCGGGTCTATTTCAAAATTAGCTATTGCCCATTCTATGGCGTCAACATTAAAAATAGCACTAGTGTCATTATCACAGCCAAATCCCGAATTGTCTAATACTACAAAGTATGATGTATCACTTATAATTGTAGGGTCAAATTGATTAAGTAGCGACGCTCCTTGAACAATTACTGGTGTAGGATTAATTAATGAACCAGTATTAAACCAAGTGAAGGAATTTGTTGAATTTGGAACTCCTCCTGTAACTATTGCTTCTAAATTATTTGTAAGACCTATACAAGTCATACTGTCACCATTAATTGTAACAAGTGGGTCATCATATACATTTATCTCAAATGTGTCAGAGGCGTTACAACCAACCCCTGTCTGATTCATGTTGACTGCTATACTAATTTGATCTCCAAGGGCAATTGTTGTGTAGTTAAACCCATTAGCGCCAATTATATCAACATATGGGTTCCCATTTGGATAAGAACTAGACCACTGGTAATTTGCAGGGCTACCAATTCCACCTTGAACGGTCGTAATTAAAGGCACTTCAG
>CAYPVA010000494.1:1058-1309 GCA_964414045.1 uncultured Lishizhenia sp.
CAATGACGTTAATTGATACTGAATTTGACGGTAATGACCCACAACCAATTCCTGATTGTTGTACTAGAAGATTATAGTTTTGAGTTCCGAGCTGATTTGTGGGAGGACAAAAAATAGTGTCTGCAGTCATACTAGGCATCCATAGGTAGGTGGTATTTCCGATCCCACCAAATACCTCAGGAACAATACATTCTGCAGTACCTCCTTCACACAACGTTTGACTGAACAATGGGTCAATAGTGACAACAGGA
>CAYPVA010000495.1:0-1305 GCA_964414045.1 uncultured Lishizhenia sp.
AAAACACCCGTTGTGGCAGTAATAGTACCACCTAGAATTGCATCCCCTGAGATATTTAAATTCGCATTCTGTTGTATGCTTATATTGTTTGAAATGTAAGATCCAGTTAAAGTAGGTAGATCTGATGCAACAATATTTCTAAAAAATGGGGCTCCTGACGAGCCATCCGGCGCAGCAAAAAAAGTATTAGCAGTAGCAGTTATTGTACCGGTTCCTCCATTTGCAGTTGGCAAGACAGAACTTACTTTTGTAGTTAAATCCACTGCACTATTATCAATTTTCGCTGTAGTTACAGCCCCATCAGCAATATTAGCTGTAGGCAATAATCCCGTTACTTTTGTAGTTAAATCCACTGCACTATTAGCAATTTTCGCGGTAGTTACAGCCCCATCAGCAATATTAGCTGTAGGCAACAACCCCGTTACTTTTGTAGTTAAATCTACCGCGCTATTGGCGATCTTAGCATTAGTAATAGCCCCATCAATAATTTTTGATGTACCCACCACCCCATCTGATATTGTTAAAGTAGTTGCCCCTGTTACATCTCCTGTATGTGTTGCATTGGTAACAAGTCCGCCATAGGTACTATATGCAACACCCGCAGTTAAGTAAGGGTCGTCATTATATTGCTTAACACTAGTTTTAATATTTAAATCCCATGTAGAAGAAACATTTGAAATACCAGCATTATAAGTTGCATTGCCCCCGTATAACCAATTTTGATCGCTTGTATTTGAAACTATTCTAGCGGTATAAATATTTCCTGATAATATTTCAATATTTGACGAGACAACATCAAAAGATTTCCAAGTTTTACCAAATCCTGCAATAGTTTGACTAGCACTCGTTCCTAATAAAGTACCAGATAAGCCCTGTCCACTATACACTTCTACATAAACAGATGCTGGAGGACCTGTTGAACTTGGATTGGTAGTCTCAAACTCAACTAAACTAAGCTTTCCAGACAATCCTGCAGTGAAGGATTGCCAATTAGAAGTGCCTCCTGTTGCCACAGCTCCAATAGGCAATAATATATCAGCTGTCATTGTATTTGAAAGAACCACATTTCCAGCCCCATTTACAAATTTCTTATACCCACTTATTGAACTACTTAATTTTGTACCTGTTACTGCACCGTCCGCTAAATGTCTAGTTAATATTCCTCCATCTGCCACGCCTCCTGAGTTTATCTGCCCATCCACATAGGTCTTTACAGCTTTTTGCGTAGGGAATAAAATGTCACTCGCCCCAGCTGCACCTAAATCCGTAGAGGTGGATTTATTGGCTGCATTTTTTTTGGTTGCT
>CAYPVA010000496.1:0-541 GCA_964414045.1 uncultured Lishizhenia sp.
GGTGGAGCAAAAGCTACTGTCACTAGCGCAACAGCCACACAATTAACCGTTTGAGTTCCAAACGGAAGTACTAGAGATTTTATTTCTGTTACTACAGGAGGGTTAACCGCTTTTAGCAGAAAAAATTTTAATTTATATAATAGTGGTACTGCTTCAATTGCTGGTGACTACAGTTTGGGGTCAGGGGTAGTTGTAACAAGCATAGCAACAACTACATCGGGATTACACAACAGCAATGTATGGCCTGGTTTTGATGTAATTGTTGGATCGGCAGATTTTGACAATGATGGATGGCCCGATATTTTCAAAGCAGGAAATGGCGCTGTAGCAATAAATAGAAACTTACTAACCGGAACAGTTGCCACCATTGCAGCAAGCAATTTTTCTGCACCTAGTAACTATACAGTTACTGGAGATATAATATCAATCATTACTGGGGATATTGATTCAGACGGCAGACTAGATATCATTACAGGGAGTGCGACTGGAATTAGTATTTTAAGAAATACCTCTACTTCAGGAACAATTTCATTTGCAACTG
>CAYPVA010000496.1:612-1302 GCA_964414045.1 uncultured Lishizhenia sp.
AAAGATTGATATTGCTGCAGTGAACGATGGAAATTTAAATATTTTCAAAAATACCTCTGTTGGAAGTTCTATTACCTTTAACAGCGCTGTTGCTTCGGCGCTTTCTACGACTGGTTTCAGTGGTATTGATATTGGTGACTTAAACAATGACGGCAAAATAGATATTGTAGCTACAAAAAGTGGAGTTACCAATATAATTGTTAACAACTCGACTACTAACTCATTGTCGATGTCAAATTCAATAACTATAAACGAAGGTTCAAATTTAGTAATCGTTGATGACATCGACAAAGATGGTATTAGTGATTTCTATTTCTACAACAGATTCTTTAAAAATAATTACACGTCTGGCACATTATCAAGTTCTAACTTTACTGGATATACAAATTCACAAGTTAATGAAGGCGGTCTCGGTATTTCAGCCCCTGACATCAATGCAGATGGATATCCTGAAATTATTTTAGGTTCATGGTGGTCACATGTTTGGATCCAAAGAAACGCTGGGACAGGAATTTCAGCTAGTATGTGTTCTTCTAAATTCATTCCTTCTGGCGTTGGGGGAAATGGAATCGGCGTCGACTTAAATGGAGATCAAAAAATTGACGTCATTTCTTCAAATCACGGAAATTCTCCGGGCAATGCGAATTTCCGCATTAACCAAAATACCATGACCCCAACATCAGTAATTAC
>CAYPVA010000497.1:0-353 GCA_964414045.1 uncultured Lishizhenia sp.
TGTAATAATGTATTGTAAAAGGCTGCGGCTTTGGTCATGTTGCGTGGAACACAAACGTGCACGCCACGCAAAGCGTTAATGATCATACCCATTGGGGAGCCACTGTGCCAAATGCCCTCCAAGCGGTGCCCCCTAGTTGAGACAATCAATGGTGCTTTTTGGCCGCCTTTTGTACGGTATTGAACAGTTGCGAGGTCGTCGGACATGATTTGAAGTCCGTAGAGCAGGTAGTCGAGGTATTGAATTTCGGCTATGGGGCGCAAACCGCGCATGGCCATCCCGATTCCTTGGCCGATAATGGTGCACTCGCGAATGCCGTTATCAGAAACGCGGAGGCTGCCAAACTTCTCTTG
>CAYPVA010000497.1:366-1300 GCA_964414045.1 uncultured Lishizhenia sp.
TCTAAACCTTGGTTTACATCACCAATATTCCCTGCATCTTCACCGAAAACCAAAACTTCAGGACGCGTATCTAGTAACTTGCGGTAGTTTTCTCGCAAAATAATGCGTCCGTCTTCCATTTGCTTTTCTGAGCTGTAGGCAACTGGTACTTTGGCGATTTTGGCAATTTGCGCTTCGGATTGAGAATACAAATAAGAACTGTAGCGATCTTGGGCTTTTAGTTGGATGTGTTGTACCCAATTGCTTAGGGCAGTGCGTTGAGCTGAGCGCTCATGCAATCCTGAGCGTAAAATCTTACGGGCCGCACTAAGGAGGTCTCTGCGGATAGTATCCTTTTCTTTGCTTAACTGCTGAAAAGCAGCTTGCGCCAAAGGAAATAAGGCATCGGTTGGAGCGAAACTGTTAAGAATCTCAAGTAAAGCTGTTTTATCTTGATTAATATCTTGTGTGAAGGCCTGCCAGGCGTTATTCTTTGCATTCTTAACGCTTTCTTTGGCTGCGGAACTAATTTGATCGAGCTCTTCCTCTGAAGCAAGTATGAGACCTTTTTGAGCAAAAGATAGAATCCATTCTTTGAATTTAGCAATGCAATCGAAGTCTGACTCCCATTGCAGACGCTCTTCGGATTTGTAGCGCTCATGAGAGCCAGAGGTGGAGTGCCCTTGGGGCTGGTTGACTTCTTTGACGTGTACCAAAACTGGAACTTGCTGCTCGCGTGCAATTTGGACGGCTTTTTCGTAGGTTTCACACAAGTGGGCGTAATCCCAACCTTTACTTACCAGGATTTCAAAGCCTTTTTGATCTGCTGTGCGCTGAAAGCCAGCTAACGCTTCAGAAATACTGCCTTTGGTAGTTTGGAGTTCACGCGGTACTGAAATTCCGTAGCCGTCGTCCCAGACGGACATAACGAGTGGAACTTGCAATACACCCGCGG
>CAYPVA010000498.1:0-1299 GCA_964414045.1 uncultured Lishizhenia sp.
GACACCCTGAGTGCCGAGATTTTGAAGGCTTTTGCAAAGTTCGGGCCGACCTCGATCACCTTGCCGGTTGACCTGATCAAGCAGCAGCCGGCAGCGATTCGAAACCGCGTGATTGCTCAGGCGCTTGCCGTGTTCGGCACCCCGACCACTCGTGCCCATGTGCTCGCGATTGCCGAGTTGGCCACCAATTGGCACGGGCAAAAACCACTCACCCTGCCAGGTATTAGAGTAGGTAGAACCGGTGGAGAGATTCACCTCAAATCTGCAAAAACCCTGACTCCAGGAGCCTGTTAAGTGGACCTCACGAAGGTAAGTAACGACATCACCGAGGTGCTTGTCACCCCTGAGCAAATTCAGGCGAAAATTGCCGAGCTAGCCAAGGAACTTGACGTGCGCTACGCCGACAAGGATGTCCTGTTGGTCGGTGTTCTAAAGGGTGCGGTCATGTTCATGGCCGACATCTCGCGCGCAATGCAGATTCCTGTGCAGATGGACTGGATGGCGGTTTCGTCATACGGCTCGGGCACCGTTTCATCGGGCGTCGTGCGAATCCTCAAGGATCTCGACGCCGACGTTCTTGGTCGCCACGTCTTGATCGTCGAAGACATCATCGATTCGGGCCTTACCCTGAGCTGGCTAGTTTCGAACCTCGAGGCTCGCGGTGCCGCTTCGGTCGAGGTTGTCGCGCTGCTTCGCAAGCCGGCCGCTGCCAAGGTTGATATCAAGGTTGCCCTGGTTGGTTTCGACATTCCTAACGAGTTCGTTGTCGGTTATGGCCTCGACTACGCCGAAAACTACCGCACCCTGCCGGGCGTCGCGATTCTGTCGCCGGCCGTATACAGCTAAAACCTCAGGGATGCGCTCGCGCATCCTCGCACCTGTTCGTGGGCGCAGTTGCCGCTAATCCCTGAGCGAACACCCTTTATAAGTGTCGTAGCCGAAAGGTAGCCTTAGCACGTGAACTTCAAGAAGATTCTTCAGGGTCCTTTTATCTGGATTGCCGCAGCACTAGTCGTGCTGTTTGTTGGCTCATCGATGATTGGCGGCAGCCAGTTCAAGAAGGTCGACACCAGTGTCGGTTTGAGCATGATCACTTCGGGCAAGGCCGAATCGGTGCGCGTGCTTGGTCAAGACCAGCGCGTCGACGTGACTCTGGTCACCGCCGACCCAACCTATGGCAAACAGATTCAGTTCTTCTATGTCTATGAGCGAGGCAAGGCCGTCACCGACGCCATCGCCGGCGCTTACATCAAGAAGGGCTACAACGACGACGTACAGAGCACCCCTTGGTACCTCTCG
>CAYPVA010000499.1:0-1297 GCA_964414045.1 uncultured Lishizhenia sp.
ACGACTGCATTGGCTGAATGAATGTCTGGTAAATAACGCCTGCGTTTCATGATGGTTTCGACATAGCCATGTTCTCTTGCCTGGGCGATCACTTTATCCATATATGACTTGATGCTTGGATATTGTTCAAAATAGGCATCGATAATCTGCTTGGCTTCTGTTCTAGAAATCTGTAAGTTTTGTGCCAATCCGAAGGCAGACTGCCCGTAAATGATGCCAAAATTTACGGCCTTCGCAGCGCTCCGTTGTTCGCGGGTAACTTCACTAATTGTGGTGTGAAAAACTTTTGCCGCAGTTGCCGCATGGATGTCGTGCCCATTCTTAAAGGCCTCAATCATGTTTTGATCTTCGGCAAGCGCAGCAATAATTCTCAATTCAATTTGAGAGTAGTCAACCGCCATTAATTGAAAATCTGCAGATCGCGCTACAAATGCTCTTCTAATTTCACGACCCTTTGCAGTACGAACCGGTATGTTCTGAAGATTGGGGTTGTTAGAGCTGAGGCGCCCCGTTGCGGTAACGGTTTGCATGAAATTGGTGTGAATGCGACCATCAATTTTGTCACAAAGTGTTGGCAACGGATCGACATAAGTGCTTTTTAATTTTCGAAGCTGTCTGTACTCCAAAATCATTGGAATAATAGGGTGGTCGTGTTCGTGCTTTTGAAGGATATCTTCGGAAGTTGCGTACTGACCCGTTTTTGTCTTTTTAGCTTTCGCTGATATTTTAAGTTTCTCAAATAAAATTTCCCCTAACTGCTTTGGCGAATCAATGTTAAAAGTTTCACCTGCTGCACTAAGAATTTCTTTATCTAACTCAGTAATACGAACGTCGAGTTCTTTAGAAAATTGGTCAAGTGCCGCTGTATCAATTGCAATACCCTCTTGCTCGATATCCTTGAGTACGGTGACAAGTGGCATTTCCATTTCGTAAAACAAATGATAGAGGTGTGGTTTTTGAATTTCAGGTTCTAAAATTAGTTTGAGTTGAAAGGTGATGTCGGCATCTTCGCAGGCGTAATCTGAAATTTCTTCCGGGCGTAAGTCTGCCATATTGCCTTGATTCTTCCCCTTTTTACCAATTAATGTTTCAATTGAAATGGGTTGATAGTTGAGATAATAGGTAGCCAGAAAATCCATGCCCTGTTTGGACTCTGGATTGATCAAATACTGCGCAATCATGGTGTCAAACAAAGGGCCTTCCAAATGAATGCCGTAACGATGTAATACTTTTAAATCGTATTTCATGTTGTGGGCAATCTTTTCAATGGAAATGTCGAGAAAGACAGGAGCAAATT
>CAYPVA010000500.1:0-1291 GCA_964414045.1 uncultured Lishizhenia sp.
GCCTCAGCATCGAAGACGCCATCCGCGATGCCTGGGCCTGGGAAAACTACTTAGCTACAAGCGCAATACAATGATCATAGACACGCATGCGCATATTTATGCCGAAGAATTTTCAGAAGACCTCGGCGCAATGCTCCAACGAGCAAGCGCAACAGGAGTAGGGGCTATTTTATTGCCCAATATTGACGTCGAGAGCATTGCCGCTTTGGAAGCATTGGCTTCTGCTCATACGCAATGTATCCCGATGATGGGTTTGCATCCAACTTACGTCAATGCAGATTGGCAGCAAGAACTTGCGACAATTGAAGCGCAGCTTTTCGCTGCGCCTCAACGCTATTGTGCTGTCGGTGAAATTGGCCTGGATTTATACTGGGACAGCACTTTTTTGGCGCAACAACAAGAAGCATTTCGTCTACAAGTACAATGGGCCAAAAAGCTCAATCTTCCAATTGCCATCCACGTTAGAAAGGCATTCGAAGAATTATTTGCCATCCTAGATGAAGAATGGACACCTGAACTCAGCGGTGTTTTTCATTGTTTTACAGGAAGCAAAGAACAAGTGCAAAGGGTACTCAAATACCAAAATTTTTACTTTGGAATTGGCGGAGTCTTGACCTATAAAAATGCAGGTTTGGCTGAGGTTGTTAAAGAAATACCACTTGACAAACTGCTCTTAGAGACCGACGCACCTTATTTGTCGCCAGTTCCCTACCGCGGTAAGCGCAATGAGCCATCCTACCTCATCGAGGTGGTCAGTAAACTACAAGAAACTTTGGGGTTAAGTGCAGCGGAAATAGAATCCCATACAAGTGCCAATGCGATCCGTCTATTCGGCTTGGAAAAATTTCTTACTTTCGAACATGCGTAAGATTTTATTAATCTATACAGGTGGTACCATTGGAATGATCACCAATGCTCAGACGGGTGCGCTTGAAAGTGTCAATTTTGATCATTTGCATGCGCATATTCCAGAACTGCAACGTTTTGACCTCGAACTTACGGTGCGTAGTTTTGATCACCCAGTTGATTCATCAGAAATTACACCTGCAGACTGGCAAAAGCTTGCCAATTGGATCACTGAATCTTATGACCTTTTTGATGGCTTTGTTGTCTTGCATGGCACAGACACCATGTCTTATACGGCAAGTGCCCTCAGCTTTATGTTGCAAGGGTTGAAAAAACCGGTCATCTTTACGGGTTCACAGTTGCCAATTGGCATCATTCGTACAGACGGCAAAGAAAACCTCATTACCGCTATTGAAATTGCTGCAGCCCAAGACCAAAATGGAGA
>CAYPVA010000501.1:0-276 GCA_964414045.1 uncultured Lishizhenia sp.
ATACTGTATGTTTATACAGTATATATAAAAACCTGAAAAATGAAGCTGTTTTTGTTGTTTTCCAGTCTTTGAGGTGGTTTTTCTAGTCATAAACCCCAATCTCCTCAAGAAGGATTTAACCCATAATGGGCTATGAGTTTTTGATGAAGTTCCATTCCAAGACAACCGATACTGGTGGGGGAGACAAATGAAGGTGCATCAAAAGGTAATTTCCATTGTTGCTGGATTTTGGTTTTGCTGGGGTCTGTGCACTACAGCTGTTGCACAATCCTTAGC
>CAYPVA010000501.1:338-1289 GCA_964414045.1 uncultured Lishizhenia sp.
AACCACTACAAGAAGGCATTCAGTACAAGACTGACGATATCAATGCGATCTACTACTATCACTTCACGCCAGATGCCTTAATGGTCTCTGCTGATAGCCCCTACAAAACCTATCAAGAATTTATTGCGGCAGCCAAAAAAGAACCTGGCAAGATGTCGCTTGCTGGTTCAGCCCAATACTCTGCCAACCATATGGCGGTAGAGCGCCTAAATAAGTTGGCAGGCGTCAAAATTAACTACGTACCTTTTAAAGGCACAGGAGATTTAATCACTGCTCTCATTGGTATGCACGTTGATGGCGCTATGGGCTACTTACCCTTAGCAATTCAGCAAAAAGGCAAAGTACGCACGCTTGCTATCGCTACTGAGAAACGCAATCCCGCGCTACCTGATGTGCCCACCTTTAAAGAACTGGGCCTGAACTGGGTAGATGGCGCTTATCGCGGTGTGGCCGTACCAAAATCCACACCACTCATACTGCAACAAAAAATGTCGGATTACTTCGCCAAACTCAATGCGGATCCTGATACCAGGAAAAAACTGGAAGAATCTGGTTTTGTATTAGTCGACATCCCTCTAGCAAAGATGCCCGCCTTTATCAAAGACAAAACTGCGCAATCTATGGAAGATGCTAAGAACGCTGGAATGATTAAGTAAGCGGAATAAAAAAACGGGTGCAAGCTTTATGCTTGCCCAGTTTTATGCATAAAGATTTGAATATCTTCTTGCGAGACAGGTAAGCTAATAAGATCGGTGTAGTAAAGACTGGAACCAGGCAAACGCTCAATTGACTTCGGGGCGAGGCGTCCAACAGGCACTAAGTACTCCTGCCAAAGCTGACGCATATGCATGCTGTATGCACTCACTGGAACTTTTAACTCAATCGCTCGCTCTGTTAATTGCTCACAAAGGGTCACTGGTCTTTCAATATGAAGTTCGTGGAGATGTGGTC
>CAYPVA010000502.1:0-1288 GCA_964414045.1 uncultured Lishizhenia sp.
CCCGCACTTTGAATCGCAGTATCCCCAAATGCAAATGTTTGTTTGTGACACGAAGCACATGAAATGCTATTATCAATACTTAAATTTTTATCATAAAACAGGATCCGACCAAGCGTAGCTTGTTTGTCGATAATACCATTTCCGCCGATATTATCCTTTGTTATGTAACTGGGTTTCGATTGATTCGCATAATTATCCGGGGAATTGAAATCAATGCTTGTGGCAAATGTAGATTTAGCCGTTGGCAATTGATCTAAAACTTGCTCAGTCACCGTTTGGTCTGTACAACCGAAAAGAAATAGGGAGATAATAAAAAGATATTTATGCATCGTTGTTGATTTAAATGAAAAGGTAAGAAATAAGATTGAATTGTGGCAAATGAATCGACCCATGCGGAAACAAAGATGATTAGTAAGAAAATAATGATGAGATAAAAAAAGCTTCGTAGCTTTACCACGAAACAAAACCGCTAAAAAATCACATGTACCATTCAATCAAATGGATCGGAGCATTCATGCTCATTTCATTGACAGCCATAGGCCAACAAAATTTCTTCAACGTTCCGAGCTCAGATATCACACCGCATAACAAGGTGTTTTTCCAACAACAATTAAACTTTATTCCCAATGGCGTCCAGTCGGGAAGTACCTTTTGTTATGGACTTGGCCACAACACAGAAATTGGATTTAATGTATTGGGCGTTAATTATGACTACCAACAAAAATTTGTCGCCAATCACACCGAGCAGCCCTATAATCCTTTTTTCACCCTCAATGCACAGAAAAGTTTCCAATTACATGAAGACTTCAAAATTGGACTTGGAGCTCAAGCAGGATTTACGCAAGTTGGCCAAGGTGGCACCTATCTCTATGGAAATGGGGTATATGTAAACGAACATACGCATACCAAATGGGTAAGCGGCTTGTACTATACTTCTGATAATTATTTTGGTCCCGAATCACGCAATTTTATGGAAGAAGGCGCGCTGAAATCGCTGGGAATCCAACTGGGGGTAGAGCAAAATATTTGGGCGGAACGCCTGTTATTTCAAGCTGATTTTATCAGCGGGAAACACAGTTTGGGGGAAGTAGTGATTGGAGGGGCCTACTATGTCAGTAAACATTGGGTGCTATCCGCGGGGATTCAGATTCCTACATTCCATAGTCAATCTCAACCCGCTTCTGTATTTGAATTAACTTTCGTGCCTTAAATGATAAGCCTTGCTGGTTTCCCAACAAGGCTCTATGATTACTTTTTCTTTTGAACTGCCGCAGGCACTGCTACCGTA
>CAYPVA010000503.1:0-1288 GCA_964414045.1 uncultured Lishizhenia sp.
TATTCCGGGCTTGTATGTGGTATTCGCAACACTTTCGGCTAAATGGTCAAAAAATGAAAAATAAATTTTGGATTATACTTTTGGTATTAGCTGTTAGCTCATGCCAATCAAATTTGCGTCTCCAAAATCGTGTGGATGCGGATTTAGCAAATTATCGCCAAAACGATGAACAAGCTTCTGTTTCTGATGTTCAAGCTTGTTGGAAGCGCGATAGTTTATTGGTCCAACTCATTGATTCTGTTTTGGTCCGAAGCAATGATATTAAAATTGGTTTTTTAGACATGGCGATTTCGCGCGCTGATTTTGCGAATCAACGGGGATTACGGAAGCCCATGGCAGCTGGTGTCATTCAACCCAGTTTGAAACGTTTTGGTAAATACACGATGGATGGGGTAGGAAATTATGATACGCAGTTTTCACCCAACATCAGTAAAGATCAAATTATTCCCGAAAATCTTCCCGATGTACTCTTTGGCATGCAAGCTAGTTGGGAATGGGACATCTGGGGGAAATTAGCCAAACGAAAAAAGGCCAGTGCCCTAAGGTATTTGGCGACTGAGTCAGGCCAACAATGGTTGATTACCTCCCTGGTTTCGGAAGTTGCCAGTGCATATGGCCAATTGGTTTCGCTGGATCAGGAATTGGAGATTTTGAAAGCGAATATTTCCATTCAACGGAAGGCGTTTGAGTTGGTCCAAGTTCAAAAAGAAGCTGGTACGGTGAATGAATCGGCGGTCCAACAATTAGAGGCGCAGCTATTGAATTCCCGTGCGCAAGAAGGGGATGTCTTACAACAAATTACGGTGCTTGAAAATCAAATAAGATATTATTTGAATAAGCCAGGTGTCAAAATTAAGCGCTCATCATACCCTTTTCAGTGTGCAATGGATAGCACGATGTTTGCCCATGTGAAAATTGATCAATTAGAGAATCGTCCGGATATTCGACAGGCAAAATTCAATTTGTCCGCGGCTTTCGAGTCCAAAGAAAGTGCCAAGTTGGCGCTTAAACCGTCTGTGGTTTTATCCGGAGTCTTAGGTGTGCAAGGTTTTCAGCCTGCGTATTTATTTCAATTGCCGGCATCCATGGCCTATCAGTTATTGGGCGGAATTACGACACCTTGGTTGAACCGTTCAGCGATAACAGCAGACATACTTCGCGCTGATGCACAATGGAAGTCACAAGATTTGGCCTATCAAAATGCATTGATTAAAGGTTATTTAGAATGGGATACACAGGTAAAATCCTTGGTGTATTTGCAAAGACAAAATCAGTTGAAAGAACGAGA
>CAYPVA010000504.1:0-1287 GCA_964414045.1 uncultured Lishizhenia sp.
TTCGATTCCATTACTAAATTTTTATATCCAATTGGTTTGTTTTTCATATTGCTAACCTTCATTGGATTACTTAATATAAATATGACTTCCTCCAGTTTCTTTAACTCGGGAATTTTCTTCAATATTGTTTTCTTCTGGTTATTCTGTGGCAATTGGTGGATTGAATGCAACAGCATCACAATCTTACTCTGTAGCAATTGGTGGAAATGGGCCATCTGCTACAGGCATTTATTCAACAGCAATTGGTGGATCATTGCCAACAGCAAGTGCCACTTTTGCGACAGCAATAGGTAGCTCAACTACAGCATCAGGACTGAATTCAACTGCCATAGGTTATAATGCTATAGTGTCAGCAAGCAATACGATTCAATTAGGAAATAGTTCAGTAACTGATGTTAAAACGAGCGGTAAACTTACTTCGGGGACAATAACCTACCCGAACTCGGATGGAACCAGCGGTCAGGTATTGACGACAAATGGAAGTGGAGCGGCAAGTTGGGGAGATGTTACAGCACCTACTGGGAAAAAATTTATAACATCCATTACAGGACCCATTACAACTTCTAATTATAGTTCTGGTGATGTTGTTTATGATCAAAGTGCAGGTACATTTTACTTTTTTAAATCTCCG
Organism: uncultured Lishizhenia sp.; assembly: GCA_964414045.1. Classification (GTDB taxonomy): domain Bacteria; phylum Bacteroidota; class Bacteroidia; order Flavobacteriales_D; family Crocinitomicaceae; genus UBA952. The sequence goes on from CAYPVA010000504.1 coordinate 632, forward strand.
AAGCAAAATTCAAATGCATTTAATAATGCAAATGAGAGCTTTTCGTTTTTTGATTTTGGTAAAGATGTCATTAAATTTAAACCTTCTGTTACTGGAAATATTTCGTCCATTTCGCTTGACCTGGGGAATGCAACAAATGCCATTTTTTCTATATATAGTGGGTTAGCAGCCTGTAATGCAGTTGCTACTGTGGATGCTTCTACTTTAATGGGGGCATCTTCTACGAATAGCGGAACAGGAATTATTACTTTTACATTTCCGACACCAGTTGCGGTAAATGCAAATACGGACTATTACTTAACTGTTTCATCTGCCACAAATAGTGTCGGATACATAAGGGTTAGAACGGGAGGAAACGATTCAAACTTCGCAATTTCATATGGGGGATGCTCGATAGACCAAGCTTCTCCAAGTGTTCAAATAACATACTCTACAACTTATTCAACACTCTAAATTTATTTAGAATGTTATTTATGATTCCCTAGTAAATGCCAAATACCTACTAATTATTAGCATTTCTAGGGGATTTTCTTTTACACCCCCTTTGCACTCTGCAAAATCCTAGTACCTTTGTTATCAACACAATACCATCAATTTATATTCGTATTGCTTCTTAACCACTAATAAGCAATCTGTTCTGTTTAAAAGATTGCTTA
>CAYPVA010000505.1:0-1286 GCA_964414045.1 uncultured Lishizhenia sp.
AGGTTCTTGAATTCATAAATCACTTTTTTGCCCTCAATCTTGACCACAACACCTTTGAGTTGTTTGCCAAAAATGGGGAAGTCTTTGCTCGAATTAAAGAGCCCAATAAATACGTTGCCTTTTGTAGTTGGAAGCCCTTCAATTTCGACGTTTAAATTGAAATTTCCCTCAATAAAGAGCAGGGCAAAGCAAATCATTAAAACTTTCATCATATCTACTAACAAACTTAAGACAAAGCAGTTCATCCAAGAAGGGAATCCCTAACTTTGTTGTATGAATAAATTTGTTTTGGTTACAGGTGGTGCTGGCTACATTGGTTCGCATACCGTAGTTGCACTCCAACAAAAAGGTTACACGCCAGTCATTGCCGATGATTTTCGCAATGCCAATGAAATTGTCTTTAAAGGGCTCACCCAAATCTTGGGAGCAGCACCAATTTTACATCGCATCGATGTTTGTGATCAAGAGGCGCTCCATCAACTTTTTGAACAATATCATTTTGAAGGCGTCATCCATTTTGCGGCCTATAAAGCAGTGGGCGAGTCCGTAGAAAAACCGTTGTCTTATTATCAAAACAATTTGGTGGGCCTCATCAATGTACTGAGCATGCTCGAAAAACACGAGGTGCGTAATTTTGTGTTTTCGTCGTCTTGTACAGTTTACGGAGAACCAAAAGGAGAAAAGGAGGTCAGCGAGGCAACACCAAAACAAGCACCAGAATCACCCTATGGTTTTACCAAATGGATGGGCGAACAAATTATAGCTGATTTTCATAAAAGTGCCCCAAACAGCAAACTCATGAACCTGCGCTATTTCAATCCAGTAGGGGCACATCCTACTGCGCTCATTGGCGAATACCCAATCGGAAAACCGAATAATCTCTTGCCTTTCGTGACCCAAACCGCCATCGGAAAACATGCGCACTTGACCGTTTTTGGAAATGATTATCCAACCCGAGATGGTTCTTGTATCCGTGATTACATTCACGTGATGGACCTCGCAGAGGCACATGTAGCTGCGCTAGAATTTTTAGCAAAAGAAACAACTGGCCTGCTTGAAGCGGTCAATATTGGAACCGGCAAAGGCACTTCTGTTTTGGAAATTGTCGAGGCCTTTGAAAAAGTAACAGGACAAGCACTTCCGCATCAAATCGGACCAAGAAGAGCAGGCGATGTCATAGAAATATATGCCAATGCAAGTAAAGGACAAGCACTATTGGGATGGAAGGCCCGCCTCAGCATCGAAGACGCCATCCGCGATGCCTGGGCCTGGGAAAACTACTTAGC
>CAYPVA010000506.1:0-1286 GCA_964414045.1 uncultured Lishizhenia sp.
TTGCGAAATCCAATTTAGGTTCAGGAGTAGAGCGCAGCAACCGTTTTATGGAAGACCCTTTGGTCTCAACACAGACAGCGACCAATGCTGATTACGCTAAAAGTGGCTACGATAGGGGGCATTTAGCACCTGCGGCAGACATGAGTTGGTCTCTGCAGGCGATGCAAGAATCATTTTACTACAGCAACATGAGTCCTCAGCTTCCTGGTTTTAATAGAGGGATTTGGAAAAAATTAGAAGAAAAGGTGAGAACTTGGGCCTTGCAATACGATACCTTATTTATAGTCACAGGGCCAATTCTAGAGCCTGGGTTGCCAACTATAGGCCCGAACAAAGTGAGTATCCCAAAAGCTTATTTTAAAGCGCTATATGCACCTAAACAACAAAAAGGTCTGGCATTTATTTTACCCAATGCGAAATCGGAGCAATTGCTCTCTGAGTTTTGTTTGTCCATAGATGCACTGGAACAAAAATTAAACCGCGATTTCTTTTTTCAATTAATAGACCAGAAAGAACAAGTCATAGAGGAAATAAAAAAACCGTTTAGTAAGCTAAACGGTTTTGGTATGATTACAACCCATACAGGGCCTTACCGACGATAATTAGTGTATTTCTTGAGCGTAAGCCGAGGCATCGAGTAGGGCCTCAAATTCACTTGTATTTGACACACGCACTTTAACCATCCAGCCGTCACCATAAGGGTCGTTGTTGACCAATTCTGGGTTTGCTTCGAGTGCTTCGTTGAATTCGATGATTTCACCACTCATAGGTAAGAACAAGTCAGAAACCGTTTTAACCGCTTCAACGCTGCCAAAAACTTCTTCTTGGGCCATGTTTTCACCAACAGTTTCTACTTCTACATAAACGATATCACCGAGTTCGCTTTGCGCAAATTCTGTAATACCGATTGTGGCGATATCGCCTTCTAGTTTAACCCATTCGTGGTCTTTGGTGTACTTGAGTTCAGCTGGAATGTTCATGTTTAATTGATTTGGAACAAATGTACACAATTTGACGCAAACAGCACAGCCACTCGCTTTACTTTCCTTACTAGAATGCTTAACTTTGTCAAATGACCACCGAACAGTACAAAGCACTTCAAACAAGACTCGCAACCATTCAATCTTTTCTGAAAATTGAAGAGAAGCGCATGCAACTCAAAGAAGAGGAACTCAAAACTCAAGCCCCTTCTTTTTGGGAGGATCCCAAAAAAGCCGAAGACAAAATGAAGCAAATTCGAGGGCTTAAGTATTGGGTCGAAACCTTTGACCACACCGCAACATCCG
>CAYPVA010000507.1:0-1282 GCA_964414045.1 uncultured Lishizhenia sp.
TTGCAGGTTCTATTGGCCCAACAAACAGGACTGCCTCCATTTCACCAGACGTCAATGACCCAGGTTTTAGAGCGGTTACCTTTGATGATCTCGTGAAAGCCTATCACCAACAAATAGGTGCTTTAATTGATGGTGGTGTAGATATTTTACTCATTGAAACCGTTTTTGATACGCTCAATGCAAAGGCCGCACTTTATGCATGCGACCTGATATTTGAAGAAAGAGATATTCAATTACCCATCATGGTTTCCGGCACCATCACCGATCAATCCGGACGAACCTTAACGGGGCAAACAACCGAAGCATTTTTAATTTCGTTATCACACATGCCTCTACTCAGTATTGGTCTGAATTGTGCACTCGGAGCCTCTATGATGCGCCCTTATTTGCAGGTCCTCAACGAAAAAGCAACATTTGCCGTAAGTGCCCACCCCAACGCAGGTTTACCCAATGAATTCGGTCAATATGACGAAAGCCCAGCTGCAATGGCAGCTCAAATTGAACAGTACCTGAAGGAAGGTTTAGTCAATGTCATCGGAGGCTGTTGTGGCACTACTCCTGAACACATCGCTGCGATAGCTGAAGTAGCTGCGAAATACTCACCAAGAAAATGGACTCATTGATATGTTAAAGTTATCTGGCTTAGAACCACTGATCATCACCGAGCAAAGTAACTTTGTAAATGTCGGCGAGCGCACCAACGTGACGGGTTCACGAGCGTTCTTGCGCATGATACAAGAAGAGGACTACGACGCAGCACTTGCTGTTGCAAGAGAACAAGTAGAAGGTGGCGCCCAAATTTTAGATGTCAACATGGACGAAGGCATGATTGACGGTAAAGCGGCAATGGTGCGATTTCTCAATTTATTAGCCGCAGAACCCGACATCGCGCGTATTCCAATCATGATTGACTCCTCCAAATGGGAAATCATTCAAGCCGGGCTGAGGTGTTTACAAGGAAAAGGCGTCGTGAATTCGATCTCATTGAAAGAAGGACCCGCGAATTTTATAGCACAAGCGAAAGAAATCAAGCGCTTCGGCGCAGCCGTTATCGTCATGGCCTTTGACGAAAACGGTCAAGCAGATTCTTTTGAAAGACGCATTGAAATTTGTGAAAGATCCTACAACCTGTTGGTCCACGAGGTTGGCTTTCCTGCCGATGACATCATCTTTGACCCTAATATTTTTCCTGTTGCAACCGGCATGGACGAACATGCCAACAACGCGCTCGACTTTTTTCGGGCGACCAAATGGATCAGGGAAAACCTTCCAGGTGCACATG
>CAYPVA010000508.1:0-1275 GCA_964414045.1 uncultured Lishizhenia sp.
ACAGAGCAAAATCATTGGCAGGAAGCGGTTTCGAAAAAGACCTCAAAGATTGGGCCTCGCTGACCAATAACATCCTGATCTGGGACTACGTCATTAACTTCTCGCACATGGTGATGCCATTTCCGAATTGGCCAACCCTTCAAGAAAACATTCAACTTTTCAAGCAAAATGGCGTGCAAATGATTTTTGAGCAGGGCTATAATTCACCGTCTTCTGAAATGCAACCATTACGAGCCTTCTTGCTTTCCAAATGGGTTTGGAATCCGAACCTGAATGCCGATAGTTTGATATATGAATTCACAGAAAACTATTATGGCCCCGCAGGCGGCATTGTGAGAGAAATACTCCGCGCACAAGTAAAGGACCTCCAAAATAGCGGCAAAGCGCTTACCCTTTATGAACCGCCAATAACGCATATCAACGGTTATTTAGCACCCGCCAACCTCAAATGGGCACTCAATATGTACGAGAAAGCAAAAAAGTTACCCGGCATGACTGCCCAACACGTACAAAGAATTGAGATGGCCGAACAAAGCATCCGTTATGCACTCATCGAAATAGGAAAGTCTCCACTAGCTGGCTCAGATTGGTATTTTGCCGCAAATGAATCCTTTTATCAACAAATGCTCAAAGACTTCACCAACATCGCTGTCAAAAATGGCCCCAAGCTTTTACATGAAGTGAGACTCAGCCCTGAACAATTCCAACAACAAACCCTTCAATTCTGGCAAGAAGCCCGCGTCAAACACTTGGCCAAGCAACAAAATGTCCGTTACCTCCGGCTTCCTGCCATATCTTATCAAGATGGCTTGGAAGTTTCAGATACAGTAAGCTGGACAAAAACTGCTATCATCAATGATGGTTTGCGTTCAACACTAGAATATCAAAAAGGTTGGCAGGGTTGGCAGGGTCAAGATGCCGAACTCGAGGTGCAACTCGACAAAGCATATGTTATCGACTCTGTGCGCATTCATTATTTGGCCAATAATCAATCTTGGATCATGGGACCAAGCAAGTTAACTGTAAGTGGGCAAAGCATGCGTGCAAATGCTTTTCAAGTAAGTACGTACAATCCTGAAGTGGGCCAAGCACAAAGCAATGGTGCTTATCCTCTTGTGGTAAGAAACTTCCCGGCTGAACCCATTCAAACTTTAAACATAACAATTGGTAATCCAGGCGCTCTTCCAAAATGGAGAGGTGTGGCTGGAGATGGTTGGTTATTTATCGATGAAATAGAAGTTTATGGACATGAAAAATAAAGCAATCCTACTTTAT
>CAYPVA010000509.1:0-1271 GCA_964414045.1 uncultured Lishizhenia sp.
GTCCAAAACCGCCAACCATTGCTTTGTCGTCTTTGACGTTGCGGTCTCCGTGCAACTCTTGGAACTGTCCATCGGTGAGCGCATTGATATAAGCCAAGGTGTAGGGTCTGTCTGGATGGCGAGAGAGTTGGACGCGTTGCCAAGGAGTGAGGTTGGCAAAAACTTCTTTGGTTTTGTCGGCCAATACAGCCTCAAGTTTGGAGATTTGCTCTTGCATATCTACCTGAGTTTGCTCGCCTAATGCTCTGGTTTGCTGAATTTGCTCTTCAAGTTCGCGCAAAGGCTCTTCAAAATCCAAATAGGTAGTACTCATAGTTTATTGTTTCGTGCAACAAAAATAAGGATTTTCGGCAATTGCTTATCTTTACCACATGATCTTGTTCCCACCAGCAAAAATCAATTTGGGTTTACACGTTTTGGCAAAACGCCAAGATGGCTATCACGAAATTGAAACGATTATGGCTGAAATACCCTTGTGCGATATTTTGGAGCTGAACGAGGCCAGTGAAGATTCTTTTACACAAACGGGCATTGTAGTTCCTTCAGATGGCCAGCCCAATTTATGCGAACGCGCGGTTGCACTTTTGCGCACTCAAGTCCAATTTCCTGCGGTAAGTATTCATTTGAGAAAACAAATCCCAATCGGCGCTGGCCTAGGTGGTGGTTCTTCCGACGCCAGTTATACCCTCAAAGGTTTAAATGCATTATTCAAACTAGGTTATTCGAATGCTCAATTAGCAGAATTTGCCGCTCAACTTGGCAGCGATTGTCCATTTTTTATTGAGGGTGGTTTGCAATTGGCAAAGGGTAGGGGTGAGCAGCTTCAAAACTTACCGGCTTTTCAGCAACAGGTGCAGTTAGTGCTGTGCAATCCGCAGCTCCATGTTTCAACTGCGCATGCTTATAGTGGTGTTAAGCCCAATAATTCAAGACCATCGATAGAAGATATGAGTAGAAAAGGTCTTGGTCAACTTCAAAACGATTTTGAAGAAAGTGTTTTTGAAGCATTCCCAAAAATAAATCAACTTAAGAAGGACTTATTAGATTCAGGTGCGTTTTACGCGGCCATGTCTGGAAGTGGTTCTTCTGTATTTGGTTTATTCGCAATAGATTTTCCAATTTCGCTTTCTGAGGACATGCAGAAATTTGTGATTTACTCTGGTGCTTGGTCATTCTAAGTGCAATTACAGGAAAAAAACCTTAAATACTTTTCAATTGTCGGCATCAATTTAATATTGCATACATTTGTTTTAGAAATATTTTTATATTTT
>CAYPVA010000510.1:0-1270 GCA_964414045.1 uncultured Lishizhenia sp.
CGAGCTATATCTTGCATTGAAAGCGGGTCTTGATAATCAAAAAGTTGAAAGAGCCTCGAAACCCCAATATCGAATGAATGCGCTATAAGAGGCCCATTAAAATCAGCTACGATGAATTCTGTTGAACCTCCACCAATATCCATAATGAGCGCTGGATCATCAAAAGCATGAGAGAGCGCAACTCCTTTGTAAATCAATTCAGCTTCTTGCAAACCAGTAATCACTTCAATGCTGATTTTTAATTCCGTTGCTACTATTTCTATTAATTCATGTGCATTGGTGGCATCTCGCATGGCTGAAGTGCCGATGGCGCGAATTGCATGAACCCCTAAGGCGTCACATTTGACCTTGAATTTTTGCAACGCTTCAAACGCTCTTTGAATAGCTGCTGGACTCAGGCGTTTTTCATTAATGCCACCCATTCCTAAAGCGACACCTTCTTTGGTTTGAAAAATAATTTGGCGCGTTTGGGTATCGGCTATCAGCAGGTTAAAGGTGTTCGTACCTAAATCGATGACAGCCCTGCGCATCGGTTAAAATTTAAGGATGGATTTTTTGTACCAACGGCTTGCCAACCACAAGAGTATCACTGAAGACAAAATAAGCACCAACCAACTCAATAGAATACTAATGTAGGCATCTAGCGTTGCTCCTTGAGTGAGCTGTATCATTGAAAGCACCGGCGAAGAAAATGGCAAATACAGCAAAAATTGCGCACTTCCAGATGCTGGATAAAAAATATAAAATACGCCCGCTACCAAGCCAAAAACGATGAGCAGTAAAAGCGGTATTAAGAATTGTTGGCCATCTGAATCGGCGGCACTGCGGGCTCCGAGTACCGAGAATAGCGCGCCATAGAAAAAGAAACTTCCTACAAAAAATAGCAAAAAGTGCCCAAATAAGAAACCATAATTTAACTCTTCAAAGAGAAGGTCACTCAAGGGGTTCAACCTTACTCCTGCCGTTCCTTGCCAATAACTTGGGTCGAGTAGATCGACAAATAAGGTTTGCCTCAGGATCCAAAAACCGATACCTAATAAAAGTACCCAGCCGAAAAGTTGCAATAAAGCAACTAAACCAATGCCGGCAATTTTACCCATCATGAGTTGCTGTGGTTTCACACTAGCGAGCAATACTTCAACAATGCGACTGCTTTTCTCTTTGACTGTTGCCCTAAAGATGGTCATGCCATAGATCCCTACGAACAATAGAATAAAGGCGCCGATTGCAAAACCAGTCCAGCTCGAGGTTTCTTTTGCTTCGTTTTTAG
>CAYPVA010000511.1:0-1267 GCA_964414045.1 uncultured Lishizhenia sp.
GGACACAAGGCGCCGTGAAAAAGCTGGTCAAGCAAGTCGACCAGATCACCTTCTCCGGCCCACAAGGCTTGGTACGCGGACAGGAGGTGCTCTACCTGACCGAACGTGCCAGCTTCCGGCTCACGCGCCAGGGCATCGAAGTGTTCGAGATCGCCCCTGGCATCGATCTGCAAAGCGATGTGCTCGATCAGATGGACTTTGCGCCCCTGGTGGCGAAAGACCTGAAGGTGATGGACAGCGCACACTTCAAGGCCTGAAGGCCCACGCGCCCCCGATCAAGCCTGACGCCCGTCAGGCTTTTTCATTTTCAGCATCGTGATCACGTCGAAGGGGCAGCGCCGCGCACATTGGCTGCAACCCGTACAACCTTGAACGTCGTGCAGCACCGAGTGCTTGCGCCCGCCATCGGTCTGCAAACTCAACACATGCGGTGGACAAACCGCGACACACCAGCCGCAACCGGTGCAGCGCAGAGTGTCAATGTCGGGCAGCAGCATGCGCTCAAAAAACTCAGGCCATCTTGGGCAAGATGTCCAGCACCGTCTCGGCCGGGCGGCACACGCGCACGCCCAACGGCGTAGCCACCAGGGGGCGCTGGATCAGGATCGGGTGCTGCGCGATGAAGTCCAGCAATTGGGCATCGGTCCATTTCTGGTTGCCCAAATCCAGCTCGTCATAAGGCGTGCCTTTTTGGCGCAGCACATCACGCACACTGCCGCCCATGCGCTGCACCAGCGCCAGAATTTCATCGCTGCCGGGCGGTGTCTTGAGGTACTCGACCACGGTCGGCTCGATGCCGCTTGCGCGGATCAGCGCCAAAGTGTTGCGCGAGGAACTGCACTTCGGGTTGTGGTAGATCGTGATGTTGGACATGTTGAATAAGCACCATCTGAGTTGGCTGGAGTCATGGAACTTCAGGCTGCGGCAAGTTCCGACACGCGTTGCAAAAATTCTGCGGGCACGGGGGCCACTTTGCGCGTCTCGCGGTCAATGAACACAATGCCGATCTTGCCGCGAGCCACCTCGCGGGCCGTGTCCAGACATTCCATGCGGTAGACCAGATCAAAGCCGTATTTGTTGTGGTCCTGGGGAATCATGCTCACGCGCATGGTTTCGCCATGAAAACCTTCGGACTTGTATTGGGCCACCATGTCGCCCACCACAATGGGGCAGCCCGCCACATTGCCCTCGGTGTAGCCCAGAGATTTGAAAAAACGCACGCGCGCCTCGGACACCAGGGTCAGCAGTTGCGCGTTGTCCAGATGCC
>CAYPVA010000512.1:0-1266 GCA_964414045.1 uncultured Lishizhenia sp.
CAGCGAGTTTTTAAACGAAAAAAGCCCCGAGAGATCGGGGCTTTTTTTATGGGGTTGAATGGGCTTTCTAAATAATATTTCTGCCAAATCTGTTTAGGTAGTAGTCCTCCATTAAAACCTTAACAATCATCTACTCTTTAATTAATGTTCCTATTCCCAAGGGAGGGGTTAAAAATAAATTTTTACTATCTGATCCAAGTATCTCTGAAAGCTTTTCAAAATATTTTAATCCTGAGAGGAACATTTTACTATTATCGTTGGGATCTGATAACTTATAATCACCATAAAAATAGGGAATAGCAACCCACTTATATTCTTTTACATCTTTTGGTAATGTCCAATAAGGTTCTGTTTTAATTATTCTTGATTTAATTGCATCTGATGATGTTTTTCTCATTTCACCCAAGTGATAAAAATTTGAAATTTTCCCATCACCATTAACTTTGAAAAGAAAAATATTAAAAGACGGTTTGTCATTTTCCATTTTCAAATAATTCAGTTCATAATTATTAATAAAACTAATTAGCTTATATTCCTCCGGTAAACTCGAATCCTTTATTAAATTAAAGGAGAATGGTTTAGGTTCAACAATACCTTGAGAGTACGATTGCTCGAATACAAAGGTAAATAGAATGCATAGAAGCAATCTTTTAAAAGCAGCGTTTGCCATAATTCAAATTTTCAGTGTATAGTTTTCTCATAATTGAAACATCATTATTAGTGATTTTCATTTTTGATAATAAAGTAACATAATATGATGTTTCCTGTAAGCCAGATAGCGAAAGTAATATTCCATCTTCCATTGGAATATTATACATGCCAACTAAAAACTCAGCCATAGGTAAAACATAATCTCGAATCATTACTTCATGATCCTTTACAATTAATATATCTTTTTTTATATAAGCATGTAAAATTTCATGCACCATTGTTTTTGCAATTCCTTCTTTTGAAGAGTTTTTTAAAAGCGATCGATTTATTTTTATAGTTCCATTATCAAATGCACCAAAATAGGTTGGATATATACTTTCTTCCATAATGGACATTTCTTGAATTCTAAAACTAAAACCACTACCTCCTACAGAACTGTTGAATTTAGATATAATTTCATTTATTTCACCATATACATTCCTGTTTAGTAGGTCACTAAAAACTTGATTCAAACAAGGGTCAGTTAAATTATTCGTTATTTTAGTAAAATTATAATCAGCAAAACTATACTGAGAATTGCCGCCACCATAATTTACCGCGTTAAAGTAACCTGAC
>CAYPVA010000513.1:0-1265 GCA_964414045.1 uncultured Lishizhenia sp.
ACCAGCTGTTTTGGATAAAACGGTCGTGAGTGCAAAACCGTTTTCCATTAAACCGGTAGAAGCATAACCCATGATTTTATATTGCCCATAATCTGTTACAGAGGTCATTACAGAAGCACCTGGCTTTGCATCAGTTGTTTTTGTAATGATATTCATCGTGCCACCCACAGAATTAATTGCCAATTTAGATGCACCCAAACCGCGCTGAACTTGAATAGTGGAAACCGCGTCTCCAAGTCCTGCCCAATTAGACCAATATACCCACCCATTTTCCATATCATTAACGGGGATACCGTTAATAGTGACGGCGATGTTGCGTTGGTCAAAACCGCGAATATTGATGCGTGAATCACCAACACCCCCACCGGTTTTTGTCGCATAAACACCAGGCGTTACTTTCAAAACTTCAGGTAATTCTGCAGAACCACCGTACACTTCAGAAATTTGCTTGGCATTCAAAGTAGACATCGCGACCGGTGTTTTACGTTCTTTACCATAACTTGAAATTACGCGAACTTCTCTGATACTTTGCTCACGGGTAGTGTCCGTATCGACACCTACTTGAGCAAAAATCTGGCCCGAAACTAATAAAAGCAAGGAACCAACAAATAATTTTCTTTTCATCATTAAGTAGTTTATTTACAACTGCAAATGTCACAAGCAATTTGTTAGTAGTTATCAGCTCAATATTAAGTTTTTGTGATAATACTTTTAAGAGTGAAAAGCTTTGCTATTCAAAATAATATGTCTTCTTGCGATTTTCGCAATTACCCGTCATTCAACTGCAGTTTTCCGTTTTGATACTTCGTGCCAAACTGACATATTTGTTTAAACAAACACCGATGAAAAGCACAAGCATCATTAAAATACTCTTCCTTTTTGCTGCAATTTCTTTAGTGAGCTTGGGGCAGCTATTTGCCCAAACTTGTTCGTTTTCAAATATTATAACCACGCAATTTGTTGCGCTCTGCGGAACCTGGTTACTGTATGGTTTTGATTGGCGTCAGCCGTTTCAAAAAGGTTGGCAAGGTGTTTTCTTGATCCTAGGGGTCTTGTTGAATTTGATGAGCATCTGGTTTTTAAGTACTTTTCAATACGTTATCATCGGATTAATGGCCTTATTGAGCATCCTGTATCAAATAGAGTTGCCGTTTTTGAGAGTCCGATTTCAACTGAAGAAATTTTTATTGGTAAAAAATGTTTTAATTGGCCTTTCTTGGGCAGCACTCATACCTTTGGGTTCGGGGCAATTTGAAGAGCCTGAA
>CAYPVA010000514.1:0-1262 GCA_964414045.1 uncultured Lishizhenia sp.
TGAAGTTGAGTAATAAAAAAACACCTTTGACATAAGACTTCCAACTTGAAACATTCAGGTTTGAAAGTTCTGCCAATTCAAACTCCCAATTTTCAGCTAAATCAAGGGCTTCTACGCTTATTTCCCCACTTAAATTGGCTTCAAATTGAAATTCAATAAAGCGATCAATGGCTGCGGGTAAAACGACACCATGATTGTAATCGAGGTGTTCTCCGAGTAAATTGATGCGACCTGGTGCTCTTACTAATAATTCTTTCATGCTAAGGTTTCCAAATCAATTGATCACTTAAACCGAGCAATGGCAAGTTGACCTTAATGACAATTTCAGTTTGAGGGGCTTCAGTTCTGAGTAGGGCAGATGCAATACCCGCTTCTAGGGGTTGAATGGCTGGGCTCATCAGGCCAGCATCTTGCGCAACGACACTGAAAATCACTTTATAATCGTTGGTTGGGACTAATTGAGCGTTGGCATCAAATAGTTTGGCACGCACGAAAATGAGATCTGCTTTGGTGGTATCAAGCCCAAAGTTGAGCGTATCCAATTCTAAGGTGATTTTAACAGGTTTTCCGGGTGTCTGAACAATAGTGGTGGTCAAGGGCTTTTGTTTGTTGTCGTAGGCTATGGCCGTTAGTTTCCCGGGTTGATACTTTTTGATTTCAAAAAGGTAAGGAGGGTGGCTCAGTTTATCCGAGGCGGAGTTTGCTGCTGCTACTTTTTTGGCAATGAGGCTGTCATTGAGGTAGAGCGCTACTTGAGGGCAGTTGGAGTAAACTGTGACTTTTGTAGAGGACGCAGCATTCCAACGAGAGGCAATACTGAGTTCGGGTTTTTTCAAATCGAGCTTGCTTTGGCTTTTGTAAAAATCAACAGCGTATTTCGGCAAGCGATTGATGTCATAAACACCAGACGCTTCTAAATCTGGGCTATAGCCACGATTGTAGTCAAAGCAGAGCCAATTGGCTTCACCAATGGTATTAGGACCCTTTCTGTTTGAATTGCTGGCTTCCTGGAAATTAAAAGCTTGCTGCAACAGCGCTTGCTCAGTAGTACCACGTAGGTGTCGGGAATTGCGCTCTGTTGTTTTCAGGTCATTGAACTGCGTTTGATTGAACCCTGCATTTTGGGCATAATATTCCCAGTCTCCATATTCGGCAATGAAAAGGGGTCGGGTACCGTTTTTATATTGATTCCAGTAGTTGGGCGCTTGCGCATGTTGCCTCGCCGGAATGAATAAATCGTAGCTAGGGTGATCTGTCCAGCC
>CAYPVA010000515.1:0-1262 GCA_964414045.1 uncultured Lishizhenia sp.
TGATGTTTGTGATTTCTGCGCGCCGCACTAAACGGATGCCTGTCTAGTTTCAGCAACGCGAGCGCCGAGGGAATGAACGGCGACCATTGACTGTTTTTTCGTTGCAGGCAATTAGCCACAAAATCCATTTCGCCAAATGGCGAGACCTTTTGGTTTTCCGTGCGATAATTTACTGAAAGACCCATGCTTGGCGCGATTTGCGACTTGACATGGGTCTAAATACTGCCCGGAACAGGCATCTTGCCTGACTGGGTGAGGGGAGCCGAAAGGTCGAGATGGCTAAAAAAGAAATGCAACCTGAGGGTTCAAAGAAGCGCGGCTTCTTCGATCGCCTATTGCACCCGAATCAAGAGCCAGTAGCGGCAGATCAACCTGCCCAGTCGACTCCAGCTGTAACCAAGCCGGCAACCGCGCCGAAGGCAGCTGCAGCAAAGAAACCCGCCACCGGGGGCACAAACAAAAAGGAAACAAGTACCATTCCAGCCTCAAGCACCAAGAAGACCACCAGCGCGAAGACTGAAAAGCCTGCAGCTGTAAAGCCAGCAAAGGCAGCTCCGGCAAAGGCCGCAGATAAGGCGGCAGCCAAGCCTGCAAAGGCCGAAGCCGAGAAGCCAGCAAAGGCCGCGGCTGCCAAGGCTGCGGCAAAGACAGCGGCTGAGAAGCCTGCAAAGACTGCTGCAGCGAAGTCCGCCGCAAAGCCAGCAGCCAAGCCTGCCGAAAAGCCCGTCAAGGCGACCGCAGCTAAGTCGAAGAGCAAGCCCGAAGCCGTCGAGGTCGAGGCAGAAGAACCTAAGCCAACCAAAGCGGCCAAGACCGCCAAGGTTGCAGAACCTAAAGCAAAGCCGGCCAAGGCTCCTAAGGCAGCCAAGCTGCCGAAGGGCATGGATGACGAAGAGGGCGAACTAGACGAAGACGTCGAGGGCGAAGACGATGTAGCCACGATCGTCGCCGAAGCCACCGACGCCGTTGACCTCACTGTCGTGGAGCCAGTCGTCGCCGAGGAACATCACGATGATGAGTTGCCAGTTGACGCGGCAACCAAGGAAGAGCTTGACAGCCGCGGCGGCATCATCCTGACGCACCGCGAGGATGAAGATATCCCGGTTCAGTCGACCACCATCACCGGAGCAACCGCCGACCCAGTCAAGGACTACCTAAAGCAGATTGGCAAAGTTGCGCTTCTTAACGCCGAGCTAGAAGTTGAATTGGCCAAGCGCATCGAAGCCGGTCTCTTCGCTGAAGAAAAGCTGGCGACCGATACC
>CAYPVA010000516.1:0-1257 GCA_964414045.1 uncultured Lishizhenia sp.
AGTAACGGGCTTTTAACAAATACATTTTATTGAGATTGTGCTTTTCTGGAAACGAGAAATTAATCAGTAAATCGTCCACTTCAAACCTCTCAATAAAATCAAAAGCACTCAAATCCTGCTGATAGACTTCTAATAGTCGATAGAAAAAGACCAAAAAGGAAAGTTTGGAAGAGAAGTCCTGCAATCCATTAAAAAATTGATAAGCCGTTTCTGATTTTGATTCTAAGATATAATCCCAGGCAGCTATTCGACCTTTTAAATTAGGATGCATACCTTCTTGAAAAGCCTTTTTACTCAGCACTAAATGGCGTTTAGCTCCAGGTATATCCTGTAATTCGAAAGCTCGTTGGCACAGCATCAGATTCCTAAAAACAGGCATATCTTCCACTAGATCTTCTGAAGTCGCTAAGAGCCATTTGCCATAGTAACCCTGTAAGCAATCCTCTTCTACATATAGCTGCAATAGGATTCGCTGTGCCAATTCATTCGTTTTTAATAATTGAGCGATATAGTCGATGACCGCTTCGTTTTTTTGGCAACTTTGTACGTAGATAGATTGGAAGGAAACATAGAGTCGCCATGTCACATCCTCGCTATTTGTATCAAACGGGAGTTCGAATA
Source organism: uncultured Lishizhenia sp. (assembly GCA_964414045.1). Taxonomy (GTDB): domain Bacteria; phylum Bacteroidota; class Bacteroidia; order Flavobacteriales_D; family Crocinitomicaceae; genus UBA952. The sequence continues at coordinate 622 of CAYPVA010000516.1, forward strand.
TTTGAGTTAATAGGTCAAAATTTTTGACTTCTAAACAAAGGTCAATGATCGATTTAAACTGGTACACCTCATCCCAAGTCTTCATTTGAAATTGCTGGACAATTCCCAAGATAATTTGATCATCTTTTCGATTTCCCAAGCGATTCAATATGAGCATTTCGTTGAAAAAATCCTTTTCGAATTGATTAACGGCCTTTTGAAAAGCGGTAAAATCCGTATACCCCATTCCCTTACAAAGGCTATCTAATGTAAATCGAGAGGCATTCGTGGGCCCTTTAATAATGCCAAAAAGTCTCCTTAATGTATTATAGGATATGGAAATTTTGGCTTTTTGGGCTAGTTCCTCACTTAGTTTTTGGCAAGAGTAGGCATCTACCACTTGTATTCCATAGACTTCTTGGATGATTTTAATGAGCCACTTTTTTTCGTGAAGACTGATGGGTATAGATGCAGGCATACAATAGAACAGATACCACGAAATATACGATTAAATTAATTCAGGGCAAATCTACAATTTCTGCGAACGCTTCAATGAGCCTATTTGGACTCATTTGGACAAATCATTTATCTTAGAAGCCCGAATCGCCGTGACCGTTTTATGATCACCCGTATGAGACCATCCGGGTGGCATAAAAA
>CAYPVA010000517.1:0-1253 GCA_964414045.1 uncultured Lishizhenia sp.
GCGTTGTGTTATCAATGAGTTGGAAGTGCAATACAAAACGCTCTGCGTTGATACCTGAATTGGCATAGAACTCATAAACCGTTCCTGGCTCAAGTGCTTGCATGATTTCTTCTTGCTTGTCTTCTAACCAAACAAGGCCGTTGTCAATCTCGAGGTCTTCAATCATGAAGCTATGTACACCTGTTGTTGGCAATTCCATTGTAACTGGCAAAGACTGTTGTTTTTTAGCACTATTCAAACCATTGATGGTGATTTTCTTGCCCGCTGCAGAAGTGTAGAACTGTGGCATGCCTGCTTGCATCATTTTCTCGCCATCAAGTTGGTCAAAACCATTGGTAGCATTGCCATTTACATAAACAATCAACTGATCTTTCTTATCAGCTTGCAACAAGTTCATGCGCAAAAACAATTTGCGGTCATCGTTGGTTGACTTCAAACCTGCAGTACTTCCATTAATGGAGGTAAAGTGCGCACGCATGGAATTAGTTAAACCTAAACTTCCTGTGTTGTTTGATGATGGGTTTGCATTAGCATTCACCCTCACCCAAAAAGATTGCATTGGTGGAATAAGATTGCTTACCCCAGCACCATTTAAGTTGGTTCCAATACCATTAGTTCCCGCAACATAGGTATCAAAAACCATTGTATTATTCGTACTATTAAATGTTCGGTACCACATTGTGTTTCCTACATCAGTTTTTGTAACAGCGTCCCAATCCAAATAAGAAGGATACGGATTACTCACTAAGTTGAAGCCTTCAAATCCTTGACCTGCGGTTCTGCTTAGGTTTCCGATGGTAATTGCTCCATTATTAATAGTACCTCCTGTAAAAGTGATTGTAGGAGCCGATGGGATAGCTTGAATGTAATATCCGCGTCCCAACTCCAAGTTCTCAGGGGTGCCGCTCGAAAGCGCAACCCATGCATTTCCAGCCTCATTTCTTTTTTTCACAACATTTGCCGCATTTGAAGCAAAAAAGACAGAAGAACTTGCAGTTGTAACAGGACTGCCTAAATACCAAAAACGACCGGTAGGAGTTGTTGATCCAGCACCAGTGATAGTTTGTTGAACATTATATGTTCCGGAGCCAGCCAATGTACTGCTAGCGCCTTGAACCAATGTAGCACCACTTTGAATTGTTAAAGTCCCATCATTTGTTAATGTACCGTTAACCGTCAAACGACCTCCTGATTGAACAGTTAATGTTGTTCCTGAATTAATTGTAAGGTTAGTGTATACAGGATAGTTTGAC
>CAYPVA010000518.1:0-1253 GCA_964414045.1 uncultured Lishizhenia sp.
GTCGTTCACGCCGGCCAGCCAGACGCTGACCACCAGCAACAGAAACACGCTGGACAGCAGCCCGCTGCTGCAGGGCACCTAGTCTGTAGCGCTGAGCGCTGGCCAGACGCTGGATGTGTACGACGGCGCAACCCGTCTGGGCGCGGCCACCGTGAGCGGCACGAGCTGGTCATACCAGGGTGGTTCTGCCAGCGCGGCCACACACAACTACGTGGCCAAGGTGGTCAACAGCAGCTCTGCGGTTGTGGGCATGTCGAACACCTTTGTGCTGAATGTGAAGACTTCGCCGCTGGCGCTGGACCTCAACGGCGATGGCGTGCAGACCACGGGCCTGGCACAGGGCGCAGCGTTTGACATGGATGCCAACGGCAGCGCCGAGCATGTGGGCTGGGTGAGCCCGCAAGACGGTTGGCTGGTGCGTGACCTGAACGGCAACGGCCAGGTGGACAACGGCACCGAACTGTTCGGCAGCAACACCGTGCTGGCCGATGGCACCAAGGCGCAAGACGGCTGGGCCGCGCTGGCGGCGCTGGACAGCAACGGCGACGGCAAGGTGGACGCGCAAGACGCCGCCTTTGGCCAGCTGCGTGTGTGGCAAGACGCCAACGGCAACGGTGTGAGCGATGCGGGTGAACTCAAGTCGCTGGGCGATCTGGGCATTGCCTCGCTCAACACGGGCCATGACAACCGCAGCGTTGAGCAAAACGGCAACACCTTGCAGGGCTTTGGTTCGTTCACCACCACCGATGGCGCAACGCACCAGGTGGCTGACGCGTGGCTGCAAAGCACGACCGAGTCGTATGCGGTCAACGACAGCGGCAAGCTGACTTTGCTGGACAACCACATGCAGTTGGACTTGTCGAAGGTGACTGGCACCCAGGCTCTGACCGAGGTGGACTTGAGCGCAGATGCATCGGCCAACAGCGTCAAGCTGAACTTGGCTGATTTGCTGGCCCAACCCGCCAACAGCCAAGGCCTGCACCAGCTGCTGCTGACCGGCAACGCCAACGACAGCGCCCAGGTGAACCTGCCCGACTGGACAGACACCGGCACCACCGTCACGCAAGCCGGCCACACCTACGAAGTGTTCCACGCGACCACCGACGCACACGCCCAACTGCTGATTGATCAGGCCATGTTGGTGAATGTGCATTGAGGGTGAGCCAGCCCATCGCGGCGACCCCGCCGCGATGGGCATTTCACCCCTTGCTGCCCTTGCGGGGGAAATTCTTCCGGTTTGGACACAGTTGAAT
>CAYPVA010000519.1:0-1244 GCA_964414045.1 uncultured Lishizhenia sp.
CAATTCAAGCGCGATTTAAAAAGCTTAGGTTTTGTAGTAGAGCGCTTACCTGGCCCTCCGGGAAAAAGAGAAATGACCCGCGCCATCAAATCTTAACAAAAAATTTACATTGAAATATTTGGAGAATCCAAAAGTGTCCGTAAATTTGCACCAGAATTACAGTTCATAGTTGTAGTTTTAGTTTTATAGTTTTAGCATGGTTTAGCAGAAAGAGGAACAAATACAGTTTGTTCCTCTTTTTGTTTTTATTGAGTTTTTCAAAGCTATTTTAGCAGTAAGCGAAGTTCATTCAACATCAAGGCAGTCGCGCCCCACACTATGCGCTCATTCAAGATAAAGCAAGGATGTCCTTCGAGTAATTGGTTATTGGGTAACTGAATATCTCTGTTTTGAATGTTTTGTTCGTTGAGTAAATCTAAAATCTTGATGGCTTCTACGTTTGCGACTTCTCGGCTATTGATTTGTAATGTTGGTTCTTGATCATGAAGAATGACAAAAGGAGTTACAACAAACCCTGAAACCGGAATCCAGACTTCAGTGAGTTGTTTGGCTGTTGTGCCCTGTTGCTGCAAGATACCTAATTCTTCTTCGCTTTCGCGACGCGCTGTAAATTCAAGATGAGGGTCAGATGGGTCTTGTTTTCCGCCGGGAAATGCCATTTGCCCGCTGTGTTGGCCATCATAGGTGCTGCGCTCAATTAAATAAAAGTAAAGCTGTGTTTCCTTTTCAAAAATATGGATGCCTACTGCAGCAGATCTTGCTTGCTCTTTTTTTGAATCTTCAAAAATGCGCCGATACTTTAAATAAGGGGCATGTGCTTTTTCACCTGGTAGGTCTTTTTGGCTGATTAATTGTTGAAGTTCTTGAAAACGCATGTTCAAAGGTCGCAAAAAGAAATTATTTAGGAATAATTCATAAAAATTTAATATTAGACACAAAAAATAGGGGGTATGTTGAAAAAAAATACAAAAAATTGAAAAGACCCCCTAAAAAATAGATACCTTTGTTGAAAATTTACAAAATTTTATAAAAATGGCAACTAAAAGACTTCGTGCGTATCAAGATGTATTGCATCGTGAACCGAAACACATTGACTACAATGGAAAGCTTTCTGATCTATTTGGTCAAAATGTATTTCACCAAGATGTGATGCGTGAGTATTTACCAGCAGACACTTATAAGTTTATGTTGGAAGCAATTCAAACAGGAACACGCCTGGACCGTAAATATGCTGATCAAGTGGC
>CAYPVA010000520.1:0-1243 GCA_964414045.1 uncultured Lishizhenia sp.
ATACAGGAGAAGTTGTTTCTATTGAAAGAAACGAAGTGATCCTTGACCGCGAATTGATGATTGGTGAGGAACACCTTGATGCCATCATGGATTCTGGCGCAAAGTCACTTATTCTTCACAAAGAAGATGGTAATTCTACCGATTATACCATCATTTACAACACGCTTCAAAAAGATACATCCAATTCTGAAAAAGAAGCGGTTGAACACATCTATCGTCAATTACGTAACGCAGATCCACCCGATTACGAAACAGCAAAAGGCGTTTTCGAGAAATTATTCTTCTCTGATGCGCGTTATGACTTGGGTGAGGTAGGTCGTTACCGACTCAATAAAAAATTAAACCTTGATGCCAACGAAGAATCTCGTGTACTTACGAAGCACGACATCATCATGATCATCAAGTATCTCATCGAATTGATCAACTCTAAAGCAGATATCGATGATATCGACCACTTATCTAACCGTCGTGTTAGAACAGTAGGTGAGCAGCTTTACTCTCAATTTGGTGTAGGTTTGGCACGTATGGCGCGCACTATTCGCGAGCGCATGAACGTACGTGACAACGAAGTATTTACGCCAATCGACTTGATCAATGCCAAGACTTTGTCTTCGGTGATCAACTCTTTCTTCGGAACCAACCAGTTATCTCAGTTTATGGATCAAACCAATCCGTTATCTGAGGTTACTCACAAACGTCGTTTATCGGCACTAGGGCCAGGCGGTCTCTCTCGTGAGCGCGCAGGTTTCGAGGTTCGTGACGTTCACTACACGCACTATGGTCGTTTGTGTACAATCGAAACGCCAGAAGGTCCAAACATTGGTTTGATTTCTTCTTTGTGTGTATTTGCTAAGGTTAACAAATTAGGGTTCATTGAAACACCATATCGTCGTGTAGACAACGGTCGTGTTGTATTTGAAGAAAGCCCTATTTACTTAGCTGCTGAAGAAGAAGATTCAAAAACTATTGCACAAGCAAACGCGAAAATTGACGATAAAGGTAACTTCCTTTCTGACCTTGTGAAGGCTAGATACGAAGGAGACTTCCCTGTTGTTGCACCAAAAGAATTGAGTCTGATGGACGTTGGAGCAAACCAAATTGCTTCTATTGCGGCGTCTTCCATTCCTTTCCTAGAACATGATGATGCCAACCGTGCACTCATGGGCTCTAACATGCAACGTCAGGCGGTTCCATTATTACGTCCGAGCTCGCCAATTGTTGGTACAGGTATTGAACAACTTGT
>CAYPVA010000521.1:0-1240 GCA_964414045.1 uncultured Lishizhenia sp.
ATTCGCGGGTGGTTCGGTTGAACTTCACGTACCGTTTTGGAAATATGGCTATTAAAGGGGCGAGGGAGAGAGCGACGGGGTTGGAAGCGGAGAAATCGAGAGTGAAGAGCAAATAAAGTCCGATTTTGGACTAGTGATACGAAAATTGACCTGCGATATAATTTTTGGTATCACTAATCCAAAATCGTTCCTTTTTATCTCTACCCTCTCATCTCTTATCTAAAAAAGCGAGAGAAGCTTAATGTGATTTACGTTTAAACAAACTCTCTAAGATAAAGAGAGAGAGAGAAGCTTAAAACGAAATGCATAAAAATATCGCGCAGCGCATTTTTAGCATTCGTTTTAAGCTTCGACTTTATTCTTTGTGCTTTATGCTTTATGCTCTACGAAGACGAGATAGAATTGGATGATTAAAAATCATCCAATTCTATCTCGTCTTCGTTAATCCTCTTCCTCTCCCGAGCCTCTTTCATCTTCTTGCTTTCAAACTTATAGCTAAACCCTATATAGTAAATCCGGGTTTCTTTCTTGCGTTCGAGGTCGCTGACAAAACCGAAAGGACGGGAGTCGTAGATCGTTTTTTGGGTGTTAAATAAATCGTTAATCCGAGCATTAATGGTGAGCCTTCCTAAGTCTTTTTTCAAACCCAAATCAACGGTATAATAAGGATTGATAATTCCCAAAGGGTTTATTTGAACAGACTGGTATATTCCCGAAAGCTGGGCTGACCAATTGTTTTTCCATTTGAATTGCTGGTTCAAACGAGAGTTCCAGCTCCAGCGATTCTCAGAAACTTGCGTCCCATTAATTAAACCTTGTAAATCAGTCTGGTAGACGGAGGAACTAAGGGTTATTTTAAAAGCCTTTGAAACAGACCAAGTACTCAGATTCTCGAAACCCCAAGCACGGGATTTGGAGATATTCTCATACCGCGTCAAGGTAGTATCTCCATCTAAAAAGGTTCTCACACGGCCGACTAATCCGGTGATTTCGCGATAAAAAACCGAGTTAGAAACAGAAATAGATTTAAAATCTTTCACATGTGATAGTTCGAGCAACAGGGCCTTTTCCGGCTTCAAAGAAGGATTGCCCGCATTCAAATTCAAAGGGTCAGCAAAGGAGATGAACGGATTCAGGGACTTATAACTCGGTCTGGTAATCCGGGAAGAAAGGGCAAACGAAATAGACTGTGAAGTAGAAATGGGGTGTAAAATGGAAAGTGATGGGAACAGATTCACAT
>CAYPVA010000522.1:0-382 GCA_964414045.1 uncultured Lishizhenia sp.
ATATCAGGGATGTCGTCGCCCATATAGGCAATTTGATCATCTTTGAGTTGGTATGTTGCTTTGATTTGCTCGTAGCGTTCGAGTTTGTTCTTTGATGACAAATACACATCGTGAACACCCAAGCCCATGAGTCTTTTTTTGACCTCTGGCGATGAGCCGCCTGTGATACAAAAAATTTGATAACCCATTTTGACGGCATATTGCACTGCATAGCCATCTTTTGAATTAAGTGCACGCACAATTTCGTCATTGATAAGGTACACTTTACCATCGGTAAAGACACCGTCTACGTCAAAAATGAAAGTGGTGATCTGATTGAGGCGTTGTTTGTAACTAAGCATTTTCAAAGAGGTCTTGTATTCTTTGGGTCAGACAATTGTAG
>CAYPVA010000522.1:392-1239 GCA_964414045.1 uncultured Lishizhenia sp.
GATGGCGGTCAAGGGTATTTTGGTCGTGGCGCAAGGCTGGGCCAGTTTGTGCGTTTTCAGGCCCCAATAAGATTGCTTTAGCGATTGTTTCATTGAGCAAAGGATAGAGCGGCGTCATGTCGAGTTGAGCGTCTTGCAAGATTTTACTGGCCTCTAAAAGCATGAGGTTGCCAAAGTTATTGACGAAAACGCCTGCCAAATGATATTGCGCACGTTGTGCAGAACCACATTGCTGAAATTGTGCGCCAATTGCGTGCAAGAAATCAGAAATGCGTTGTAAGACGATTTCGTTTTTTCCTTCGATCATGAAAGGAATATCGGAGGCGAGTAAGTCGCGGCCTTTTGAGATAGACTGATACGGATAACAAACGCCTAATTGCTGATGGTCAAACAATTTAATACTTGGGCTACCGGCTGTGTAGGCTGCGATTTGCTGCGGAGCAAGGGCAGCGATTATCTCGGGTAGTGCATCGTCAGAAACGCAAATAAGCAAAAGTTCAGCTTTTAAATCTTGGAGTTGAGCGACAACCGCGCAGTCGTATTTTTGAGCCAATGCAGTTGCCTTCTCTAAGTTACGGGCATAGATACCTTCGATGGGGACTTGGGCAGCTGTTGCCAAGCGCAGTAGCATTTGCGCTACTTTTCCTGAGCCTACGATGCCAATTTTAGGGATGTGCATTTACTGGCCGTGACATTGCTTGAACTTCTTGCCGCTGCCGCAAGGACAAGGGTCGTTTCGGTTGATTTTTTGCTCTACGACCACCGGTTGTTTCTTCTCTACTTCTGGTGCTTGTTGAGCAGGTAGCCCAGTGTCATTGGGGTTACTTGTTTGCGCTTTGTCGTAGTG
>CAYPVA010000523.1:0-1238 GCA_964414045.1 uncultured Lishizhenia sp.
TTTTTCATGGGTGATTCCAACCGCCAGGCTCACTGCGGCGTCAACCCTGCCTTGACGATCACCTTGCTCCAACGTTTGATGTCACTGTCCAGCAGCTGGGCCAGCTGAGCGGGCGTGCTAGCTTTGGCCTGCACGTTGAAACCGGCCAGGCGCTGCACCATCTCGGGCTGGGCCAAGACCTTGGCCACTTCTTGACTCAGGCGGCCCACCACAGCCTTGGTTTCTGTGCTTGTAAAGCGAATAATGCACTGTAATACACATAAAAAGGAGTGTTACAGCATGACTGCTAAAACCATCAATGTCCGTCTGCCTGAGGCGCTCTACAACCAAATCGAGGAGTTGGCCAAGGCGACCGCACGGACCAAGAGCTTTTTGACCATCGATGCGCTGACCCACTATGTGCAGAATGAATCTTGGCAGATTCGCGACATTCATGAAGGCATCAGAGAAGCCGATGCGGGCGAATTTGCCACCGACAAGCAGGTTCAAGCGGTGTTTGCCAAATACGGTGCTTGAGCCATGATCCAGTGGACCCATACGGCGCTTCGATCTGTTGACGACATTGCTGGGTACGTTGCCCGAAATCTTTGACGGACAAGATCAGCCCTCGCAATACGCCATTGCCTGAGGGCTTTGTCCTTGTCTATCTCACTGCGGCGTCAGTCCCGCCTTGACGATCACTTCGCTCCAGCGCTTGATGTCGCTGTCCAGCAGTTGTGCCAATTGCGCGGGCGTGCTGGCTTTGGCTTGCACGTTGAAACCCGCCAGGCGCTGAACCATCTCGGGCTGGGCCAACACCTTGGCCACTTCCTGGCTCAGGCGGTCCACCACGGCTTTGGGGGTCTTGCCCGGGGCGGCCAGGGCGTTCCATGACGACACATTGAAGTTGCTCAATCCAGGCAACTCGCGCACCACCGGAATTTGCGGCAGGTCTTTGGGGCGGCTCTCACCCATGACGCCCAGCAAGCGAACCGCCTTGGCGTTGATCTGCGGCTTCATGGGGCCCAAAATCTCTACCGCGGCATCCACCTGACCACCACGCAAGGCATTGATCACAGCGGGCGTGCCGTTGTAGGGCACGATCTGCGCGATCAGGTTGGCTTGCGTGCGCAACAACTCGGCCGCCAGGTTTTGTGTACTGCCGATGTTGATGGTCCCAATATTGAGCTTGCCAGGGTTGGCGCGACCAAAGCTGATCAACTCGGACAAGGTTTTGAAGGGTGAGTTCTCGGGCACCA
>CAYPVA010000524.1:0-1237 GCA_964414045.1 uncultured Lishizhenia sp.
CGGTTAAGCCAATCAGGGCATTTGGATTTGAAATTTCCGATCAAGAAAATCTTATATTTTATACAAGTTTAACCAACAAAGATAAACTTCGAGATTTAGGTGAACTGAATTTCAGAAACAACCTCAATTTTTTAGAGTCTTATATCGATAAAAAATATGAAGTGCGCACCACCATCGTTGGGAAGGCAGATTATTCAGCAATTATAGAAAGTCAACAGTTTGATGCAGACAAAGGTAAAATTGATTGGCGTCAAGGCTATGAACACGGTATGACTTTCAGGGAATTCGAAATTCCTAGAAGTATCGCTGCGCGTTGTCTTGATTTCCTCGCATATTTCCAACTCGAGTTTGGTTGTTTTGATTTTATCGTAGACAAAAATGATACCTACCATTTTTTAGAATGCAATACAAACGGCCAATGGATGTGGAGTGAAGATGAGGCCAATCAACCCATTTCTTTGTCAATTGCACATTTTTTCAAGTTGCACCATGAAAATAAAACATCGTAAGTTACTCCATGCATTGACCATACGTTATGGGGCATTTTCAGCCCAAACAATGCGTGTTGATTTGAAACAATTAGCAGCTATTTTCACCCAATCAGAAATTATCAATCACTTTCAGCCCGACGGCATTATATTGAAAGAATCATTTGATCATTTTTTAGAAATTCAATACCAAAAACAACTGATCGGCTATTATAAAATTTCCATTTTTGATTTTACTAATGAAATAGAGCTTCACGCAGGCATCATTGAACTGAGTCCTTTTCTTAAGCGATCGTATTTCGAGCTTACCAAGTTATTCGTCATCGAAATAGCCAAACAATTTCCCAATCATCAACTATCCATATGGGTAGCAAAAAATCATCCTAAAATTCGCAGCTTATTGGAATTTGTTGGATTTGTAAAAGTTGACGCTCACATGAACAACGAGGCTTATGAAAACTATCATTTTATAAAATAATGTCTTGCTGTGCGCCATGGCGTAAAAACACTTTCATGAAATTCACTCTACTTTTCATTATTTGTCATTTTTCTATGGCAATGGTCAAATTCTAAATACCGATCGAGCATATAATTGAACCAACGATCGGAAATTGATATCCGATACAATCAAAATCTCGATTACTTCAGCCCCTTGCCCATAGATCTATATTTTAAAGCCCGCTGGTCCGTGGAAAAATACGCCTCAAAATACGCCTCTGACAACAATGGTAAGTTGACTTTCGAAAGTT
>CAYPVA010000525.1:0-1236 GCA_964414045.1 uncultured Lishizhenia sp.
TCGTATTTGAAATCTTTTTGTTTGGCAAATTTTTGGTATTCTGCTACTAATTTCTGTGCGTTTCTTGCACTGGTTTCAACTGTCGAGAGACCTGTTGTGACATGATGTGCAACACGGTCTGCTAAGCGCAAAGTATCACCTACTTGCGTAATGACAGCCAAACCTGCGCGCCCACTTCCACCCTGTTCGTAGGTCATGCCAATACTTCCACTGTAAGTTGGGTAGGTGTCGCCATAACTCGGGTACAATAAATCGAAGATTTCTTTAGAGAAGTACAACCAACCTGCTTTGTCAAAATAGCCCGCATGGTTTTTACCAATTTCTTTTTGGAAGTCGCGTTGCCAATTAGTAATGACCTCATGGTAAGGTTCTGCAGCTGGCGGAAAATAATAGGGTTCGTTGATGCCTTGTTCGTGGAAGTCCACGTGAACGTGAGGCAACCATTGGTTGTATTGCTGCACGCGAACAGCAGACTCAATCTGTGTCATCCAGGCCCAATCGCGGTTGAGATCAAAGAGGTAATGGTTGGGGCGGCCACCCGGCCACGTTTCATTGTGGCTTGCGCTGAAGCGTTGCATGTCAATTGGGTTGGCGCCATATTGATAGTAAAAGTTGACATAGCGGTCACGGCCATCAGGGTTCAAGCACGGATCCATGATCACAAGTGTGTTTTCAAGATAGCCAGCCTTGTCGGTGAGCAAGCGATAGGCGGTTTGCATGGCGGCTTCAGTACCAGAACTTTCATTGCCATGTACGTTGTAGGACAACCAAACAATCGCCAACTTTTCGTCTGGGGCTTGCGTGAGGTGTTTTTGCTTGATTTCACCCAATTTTTTGAGATTCTCGGGGGTGCCGATGTAAACCATTAAGAGATCGCGTTTTTCGTAGGTTTGCCCAACTTTTTCTACCTTGATTTGCCCTGGGAAAGCTTTTTCTAGCGCGAAAAAATAATCAACCACTTTGTGATGACGCGTAAATTGCTCACCAATGTTGTAGCCCAAAAATTGCTGAGGTGTGAAGGTTCCTTGCGCTTGAAGGGTGATGGCAAGAAAACTCAAAAGGGTAGTTAATAATATCTTTTTCATGGCTAGGTTTTTCTCTTGATTAAAGTTGTGGTTTTTCTTTGGCAAGGTGAATGATGGCATCGCCTTTATAAACAACAGGCGCTTCGTTGATACAGATCACAAAACCTGCTTGGCTGGCTTTGATTTGTTTTTCGTATTTCCCGTAGGGGTC
>CAYPVA010000526.1:0-1236 GCA_964414045.1 uncultured Lishizhenia sp.
AAAAATGGGACGGACTCGAGACCTTACAAATCTCAACAATAACGGCTACCGAACTCACAACCCGTATTCGCTGGACTAAAAATGAAGAATTCCTATCGGGTTCCTTCGATAGAACACCATTGCGTTCACCCTATCCAATATTATCGTTTCAAGGAATTTTTGGCTTCAAAGATGTTTTCGGAAGTGAGTATAATTACCAAAAATTAGAATTTCAATTTGAACACAATACCCAACTAGGTGTTTTGGGCCGAATGCGCTACGGTTTCAGCTTAGGTTATATTCACGGTATTGCAGCTTATCCACTTTTAAAAGTTCACGACGGCAACCAATCGCTATGGTTGTTAACGAGTACTACAAACATGGTCAACTTTTTAGAATTCATCAGTGATCGCTATGTCATTGGATTTGCAGAAAACCGTTGGGAAGGGCTGTTTTTTGACCGCATTCCATTGATCAAAGCGACGAAAATTAGACTTATCACTACTGAGCGAATTATGCTTGGAAGTTTGTCGCCTCAGCAAAACTCAGCCTTGATTATCCCTTCTTTTGTAAAGCCTTTCAATGGTGTTCCTTATGTAGAATTAGGTATCGGAATTGAAAACATATTTAAAGTCTTGCGCATCGACTTCTTATACAGAGCAACCCATCAAATTCCGGGAACGAGCCCGTTTGGTATCAAAGCGCGGTACTCCTTAAATTTTTAGTAATTTCGATTTGTGAAACTCAGAACCACAGATATTTGTAAAACATACCGCGGGCGCGCTGTGGTAAACGGCGTGAGCGTCGAAGTCAACCAAGGCGAAATTGTTGGTCTTTTAGGCCCCAGTCGCGCTGGAAAAACCGCATCATTTTACATAATGGTAGGTTTGGTCAAGCCCGATACCGGAAGCGTGTTTCTCGACAACACTGAAATCACCAAATTTCCAATGTACAAACGCGCGCAATTAGGTTTGGGCTACCTACCCCAGGAGGTTTCAGTTTTCCGCAAACTCAGCGTCGAGGACAACATCATGGCTATTTTAGAAATGGGTCCGCTTAACAAATCCGAACGCGAAACAAAATTAGAACGGCTCTTAGAAGAGTTTAGCCTCACACATGTGCGCAAAAATCTCGGAGACAGACTATCCGGTGGTGAAAAACGTAGAACGGAAATTGCACGGGCGTTAGCTACTGATCCAAAATTCGTATTGCTCGACGAACCATTTGCAGGTGTTGACCCTATTGCCGTAGAAGATA
>CAYPVA010000527.1:0-1236 GCA_964414045.1 uncultured Lishizhenia sp.
ACACAAAACGACAAGTCCGTGCGTGGTTGTTAAGCGCAAGGTTGTTCCAAGGAATAAAAAGAAAAATAACCCCAACGAAAAACATCATTACAATTTTGACCGCCTTTTTATCTTCTTTATCCATATTGCTATTGTTTGTTGATTTCTGTATTTAAAAATTGTGCTCCCGAATTCATAATGGTATTTCTAAATTCTATTGATTTATAGTTTATTTCTAAGTTACTTTTGATGTTCAAATGATGAAGTGTTGCACCTGACAAATTTGAAATACCACCGAAAAATAAATCAGAAGCTAACTGGTTGTTTTTTTTATTTTGAATTGTGGTAATTGTTGCTCCTCCATTTACATCAACACTTGCATCCAAGAATGTATTTATACCTGCACTTAACCATGGATTTGAAATAAAGCTTGTCCCAAAAGCTATAGCAGAACTAGCATAATCGACGTCTGTTGTATTTTGACAAGAAGCGTATTGACTTAAGAAGTTTGTTCCTGAATTGACAATGGCAGCCGTAAGAACCCCAGCACTTGCTGCTTCCAATGCTAGACCGCCTGTTCCGATTAAAAACAATCCTTGGCCAACTGCTTTTTGAGAATAATCACAAAATGCGAAATATGCCGATCGAGTACTTTCAATTCTATACTGTTCTTCTCTTTCCATTTTTGCATATAATAGAAAAGCTACTTCTGGTTGGGCAATATTTAAATCTACATTTGTTTCAGGACTAAAATTTGGACTTGTTGACGGGTAAGGATTGATATCAGGATTTTGATGTTGTCCATTTTTCCAGGTTTGTAATCCACCGTGATTTAAAGTAACAGTACCTATACTTTCACCTCTTATTTCACCTTGATAAGTTTCCCCGTCTTTTTTATAGTCAACATCCTTACCGTACCTATCTTGAGCTTGTCCAAGGCTTTGAATTCCACTATCGTATTCCCAATACTGTTTTTGACCTCCTTTACTTTTTCTTTTTATCCAATCACTGGTTGTATTTCCTAAAATATCATTTTTAGAAATAGGATTACCATCCATCGCACAATAAGCACTCTGCCAAGGTTGAATCACAGGATCCACACTCAACCACCTTCCCAATCCCGGATCTAACTGCCTGAACTCAGTAGTATAGCTATTTCCATTGCCCTTAAATTCATTGTCTTTTTCAGACCCCTGGTAACCAAAACGATACACGTAATTACTCACCGTTCTACCATCCAATTCCACACCAAATGGG
>CAYPVA010000528.1:0-1235 GCA_964414045.1 uncultured Lishizhenia sp.
AGCCTCGCCAATCAGGTTGAAGGTCAGGCAATGGGCGGATTGCGTAAGAAAGCGGCAGTTGTAGACAACCGCAAACTTTCAGAACTAGGCGTACGTTTGTAAGCAATGACTAAAGCCGAAATTCGCACGCTATTCAAAGCAAAGCGAGCTCAGCTAAGCCCGTACGAAATCACTAAAATTTCAGCACAAGTGCAAGCGCTTGTGCTGGATTATTTTAGTTTCTCCTCTAAATACGTCAGTATTTTTCTGCCTATCGAACAACAAAAAGAGATTTCTACTTATGGGTTGTTGGAGGATATTATTTTAAAAGGAGGGCATCCGATTTTATCAAAAGCAAATTTTAAAGACCACAGTCTTACCCTGTATCATTACGAGCACCCTAGTCAATTAGAAATCAGTTCGTTTGGCATTCCTGAACCCAAACACGGACGCACCATTTTGGCAAGCAAGCTAGATTACGTATTTGTACCCTTATTGGGCCTTAATTCAGAGGGGCAGCGCGTCGGATACGGAAAAGGATTTTATGATCGTTTGCTCAAGCAATGTAAACCAGATTGCATTTTCATCGGGTTGCATCTTTTCGATGAATTCTCGGAAATATCCGATTTAAATCCCAACGATATTCCGTTGCACTTATGCTTTACACCAGGAGGCGTCTATGATTTCAGAAAATAAAAATCAAGGTAAATTTCATTTACTTGCCATTATATTGATTCCAGTAAACATGACGGCGCTCTTTTTAATGCCCGCCAAATTTTGGTGGCTTAGCCTGTTTATTCTAATTGCTTCAGGATTGCTTACTTTTTGGACTTTGAAGAAGTAGCTTTCTTGACCCAAACACCGTCAGCTTCGAAATTGAGTTCGATTTTAGGGCTGGTAATGCGGTCAATTTCTGCTTGAGAGGCTTTAGCGTCCTCTAAAAAGTGTTTTTGTAACTCAACAGAAAGCGTATCAAAATAAACGGTGCCGTGAAAATAAGCCATAGAATTGAGCTCAGTTACTGGCGGAATCAGAAAGTGATCTTTAAAGCGCACACGCATCAGCTCACCGTTACTGGCTTTAACACTTACCCAACAACCAGCTGTCTGGCAAACACCTTGCAAAGGTGCAGAAAAAGTGTACGTATTGAGCGTAGGTTGAGCTTTGTATGAAGCGAGCATTTGATCGAGTGAAACTGCTTGGGTGCTATCTACAGCTACAGGTCCGTAATGTTTGTAGGCTATTTTACTAGTCTT
>CAYPVA010000529.1:0-1235 GCA_964414045.1 uncultured Lishizhenia sp.
AATTTTGTCGGCCATGGCTTCGCAAGTTGCCATTAGTTCTTCTTGCGCCACAACGGCGTTGACCAAGCCCCACTGTAAAGCGTCTTCGGCCTTGAGCATTCCGGCAGTAAAGATGAGTTCATTTGCTTTACCTCGACCTACAAGTTGCGCCAAGCGCTGGGTGCCGCCATAGCCAGGTATGACACCCAATGAGGTTTCCGGTAAGCCCATTTTTGCGTTTGTACTTGCAATTCTGATGTGAGCTGCCATAGCTAGCTCGAGGCCACCGCCAAGTGCAAATCCGTTGACGGCTGCAATTACAGGGATGCTGAGTTTTTCAATGAAGTCAAAAAGCGTTTCTTGACCAGTTTGGGCAAGTTGTCCGCCTTGAGCAATATTGAAATCGGCAAATTCTTTGATGTCTGCGCCAGCTACAAAAGCTTTTTCTCCACTGCCCGTTAAAATGATGACTCCTATCTGAGGGTCTTCGTCAGCAGCCTTCAATGCATTGTGCAGCGCTTCAATGGTTGCTTTATTGAGGGCATTGAGTTGTTGAGGTCGGTTAATAGTTAAAAAGGCAATTTGCTTGCGAATTTCAGTCAAAATAAGCGCTTCCATAGGATGGTTTTAGTGCGATAAAGATAGTCAGAATAATCTTCTGATGCGGTTTAGTGCGGAATAGAGATCCGAAAAGTCGTGCCTTTTTCAGGTTCGGAATGTAAGACAAAGACTTTTCCTTTATGGTATTCCTCCACGATGCGCTTCACGAGCGTAAGACCCAAACCCCAACCTCTTTTCTTAGTCGAATAGCCGGGTTCAAAAATGGTTTTAAATTGTTTTGGCGTGAGCCCTTTGCCCGTATCTGAAATATCGATATGCACCCATTCAGCAACCTCCTTGACATCAATACGAAGTGTGCCGATTCCCTCCATGGCGTCTACGGCATTTTTGCAAATATTTTCAATCACCCATTCTATTAAAGATGCATTGTGCAGTACCATTAAAGGCCGCTCGCAGTCGAGTTTAAAATGCATTTCTACTTTTTGAGACAAGCGCGCCTTAAGGTAAATGAGGTTATTTTCGATGGTTTCGGCTAGGTCACCCTCTGTGAGTTTGGCCCCAGAACCAATTTTAGAAAAGCGATCGGTGATTTTTTCGAGTCGTTCCAGGTCCTTGTGCATTTCGCGCGGAATCATCGGGTCAATTTCTTGTTGCTCGAGATGGGCAACCCAGGCCATCATGGAAGACAAGGGCGT
>CAYPVA010000530.1:0-1234 GCA_964414045.1 uncultured Lishizhenia sp.
TGATGCCTGCTTGCCTACTGTTTACTTGGCTCTCTTGGACAACTTTGTTCTACCCTTCCTGGCTCATCTCAGAGAGCTCACTGAACTCTGGCGGACTGGTGCGCTATCCCATTAAGTTCATCGTACCCCTTGGCTTCTTCATGCTAAGCCTGCAAGGCTTATCAGAAATCATCAAACGCGTTGGCGCCCTCAAAGGTCAATACATCCTGCCCGCCGAAGATCTTCATTACGAAAAGCCCATGCAATGATTCCATTGGAGTGGATGCCCCCTCTCATGTTTGGTGGTCTGGTCATCTTTATGTTGATCGGTTTCCCGGTGGCATTTTCATTGATGGCTGCAGGATTATTCTTCTCCTTGATTGCCATGAGTGAAGGCTTTTTTGGAATCGCATTTTTACAAGCTATTCCACAACGCATCTTTGGCAGCGTGCTCGCCAATGACTTACTGCTGGCTATTCCATTCTTCACATTTATGGGTGCAATTTTGGAGCGTTGCGGCCTTGCGGAAGAGATGCTGGACTCGATGGGCCAGCTCTTTGGTCGAGTGCGAGGTGGCCTTGGATACTCCGTCATTATTGTTGGGTTTATTCTTGGGGCAATTACTGGCACCGTAGCTGCCCAAGTGATTGCCATGGCGATGATTTCTCTCCCGGTGATGATGCGCTATGGCTACAACATGCGTTACGCTACAGGCGTTTTAGCAGCCTCAGGCACGATTACTCAGTTAGTGCCGCCATCGTTAGTGCTTATTGTCTTGGCAGATCAACTCAAGACCCAGA
This sequence comes from uncultured Lishizhenia sp., assembly GCA_964414045.1. Lineage (GTDB taxonomy): Bacteria > Bacteroidota > Bacteroidia > Flavobacteriales_D > Crocinitomicaceae > UBA952. Next base: position 780 of record CAYPVA010000530.1, read on the forward strand.
GTGGCAGCGCCGACGTTGGAAGCATGTATTTAGGAGCATGGGGTCCATCCATTTTGCAAATTGTCCTATTTGCTCTTTACACCTTCTTCCTCTCACGCATTCGTCCTGACTATTTGCCACCAGTTCCCGAGAGCGATCTGACCCTAAAAGGCTGGGCGCTCTGGAAAAAATGTCTAATGGGCATCATCCCATCTGCGGTACTAATCTTCTTGGTGTTGGGTACCATCATGACAGGCATCGCTACACCAACAGAATCTGGCGCAATGGGTGCAATGGGCGCCCTATTGCTAGCTTGGTTACGACGCATCAGCATTTCGAATCTTTCTGGTCTCATTAAACAGTCTTACCAAAATACCATGCGCATTACCGCGATGGTGGTATTCATCTTGATTGGTTCAACCTGCTTCTCAGTTGTGTTCCAAGGCGTGGATGGTGGTCGTTGGGTAGAAGAATTA
>CAYPVA010000531.1:0-1232 GCA_964414045.1 uncultured Lishizhenia sp.
CAGCAAGAATGGTGCCCATGCGGAGGTCCATTTTTGTAAAATCATCAAATGCAATAGCGTCTTTCATTGGTGGATATTTAGAGGTTGGGGCTGCTGTAGCCTTTAATTTAGAGATTTCAGTTTCTACAAGACTGTCTTCGATTTTAGCAAAAAGAATGGATACTTCACCAATCAGGTGGCCAGCCGTCAAAAGGTCTGTCCGACCAAGATCCGTGTATTGAGACCACGCGCTATTGAGCATCTTTGCAAGTTTGTCAGCGGTTGCTGGTAAAAACAATTGACAAGCAATTTGAAGATTGGCGGTAATTTGCAAAGCCAAATGCATGATGGTTTCTACGCGTTCTGGATCTGTCTTGATCAATTTCCAAGGCTCGTTGTCTGCTAAGTATTTGTTACCTAAACGCGCCAAATTCATCATTTCTGCTTGGGCTTCGCGCAGCTTGTAAGCGTAGGCCAATTTGGAGATTTTTGCCGGAATTTCTTGGATTTGAGCAATTAAATTTTGGTCTTCAGGTGTCATGGCGCCAAGAGCAGGAACCTTGCCGTCATAGTATTTGTTGGTCAGGACCAACGTTCGGTTGACGAAATTACCCATGATGTCGGCAAGCTCAGAATTGACACGAGTTTGGAATTCTTTCCAGGTAAATTCGGAGTCTTTGGTTTCAGGGGCAATGGAAGTAAGTACGTATTTAAGCTCATCGGTTTTGTCGGGGTAGGCTGCGATATACTCATGAAGCCATACCGCCCAATTTCTTGAGGTAGAGAATTTATCGCCTTCGAGGTTTAAGAATTCATAGGCCGGAACGTTATCAGGCAAGATGAAATCACCGTGATTTTTTAAAAGGATAGGGAAGATAATCGCATGAAATACAATATTGTCTTTGCCTATAAAGTGCACTAATTTGCGGTCTTTTGCTTTAGACTTAAGCCAATATTGTTCCCAATCTTTACCGTTGTCAAGTGCCCATTGTTTGGTGGCAGAAATATAGCCAATGGGCGCATCGAGCCAAACATAAAGTACCTTACCAGCTGCACCAGGAAGTGGCACTTTGACGCCCCAATCGAGGTCGCGGGTCATGGCGCGGGGCTTGAGGCCTCCGTTGATCCAAGACATGCATTGCCCAATCACTTGGTTGCGCCATTCTTTAGGATTGTGTTGAACTTCGCCATCTAATAGACCTTCTTGGATCCAGTCTTTGAGCCAGCCTTCATGTTGATCCATGGGTAAATAC
>CAYPVA010000532.1:0-765 GCA_964414045.1 uncultured Lishizhenia sp.
TTGTTCTATGGAGAAATCCATCATAGTAAAAACTTCAGCATCAAAAACTGCGCGCTCCGTTTTTATAAACCATCCATAAAAACTCTGATCAATGAATACAACACCCTTCTCGTTGTGCGCGAACTTTGGAGGCCTCGAATCAAAAACCCAAGTTGCTAGGTCAGTTTGTGCACCACCAAATTCTGTACTTACCCAGTTGTGCGTATACTGACTAAGAAGTGTTCTAACCTTCGCATAAAGCGCTTCAGAACGCAGATAAAAATACTTTTTACTTTCGAGTTGCTGAGGGTCTTGTTCATTAACTCTGACAGCCGACCAACTGTACGATACTAAATCAATGAGCTGTGCAGCCTCAAGTTTTTCGGGTTCTAACCAAAAGCAAAACGTGCGGTCATTTGCTACTTTTTGATGCGGTTCGTATATGATTATTTTGCGCCCAGCAAGCATGCCTAGACGGTGCAGCTCCAATAAAATCAAGGAGTTGGCGCAGCCCATGCCAATAAAGGCATAGTCGTAGGAAGGATGTAAGCTCGACAATTAGTAGGTTTAGGTTATACATATAACCACTTGATTGTCAAATTGTTTATTCAGCAATAGGCGCACAAACCCTAAGGAGCAAACTGCACATATTTGGCATGCTTGTGACGGCGCTTATTCTGAATGCGCTTAGTGCCTTCCACAAATAACAAAGTATTCAATAATCCGACAGGAATCGTTGCAAAAGTTCCATAGCCCTCGACATTAGCAGAAATAACGCCATTGATG
>CAYPVA010000532.1:775-1231 GCA_964414045.1 uncultured Lishizhenia sp.
AAAAACAAAAAAACCTATTCCACGCATACAGCGACCACCAAATACATAGCCTACTCTTTTATTCAGTCTTAAATTTTTTCCAATTTCAAAGCCAACCATAGTGGCAATTTCTGCAGTATCCACTTTATAAATGTGTTGGCGAACTCCTTGTCCAAAATAGATTTGTCCTTCCGATAAAAAATAGACTTTCTCTGGCCTCAATACCTGACCATTTTTTAGAAGTATATGTGGCTTGATGACAGAATAGAAAGAATTTGTACTCGCCGGATTATCATTAGCTGCGGGCGCAGATGTAGGCGGTGTTGGGGTGATTGGTGTAGCTATCGTTTCGGTTTTTACACTCGCGCTTGTATCTGAAATTGAAGTTGGTCGTGGGATGAGTGGGGTTTGGGTAAGCGGAAGTGCGGGGGCATTGAGGTAGTAAGAATAAAAACGATCTAATTTTTCATTCTTGGA
>CAYPVA010000533.1:0-1230 GCA_964414045.1 uncultured Lishizhenia sp.
TGACGGCACCCAATATTTGCCAAACCTCGCTCGAACGTTTCTGGATAGCGAGGGTCTTGAAGCCCATTTGCAAGCTATTGAGCATGGCAGCCAAGGTGGTTGGGCCCGTGACAATGATTTTGTATTCGCGCTGTAAAATTGCCACGAGCTCGGGCTGGCGCACTACTTCGGCAAACAAGCCTTCTATTGGCAAGAACATGATACCGAAATCGGTGGTGTGTGGCGGATCAATGTATTTGTCGCGGATGTCTTTGGCGAATTTCTTGATGCTGTTGGAAAGTGCTTTGTTGGCGCTGTCGATGCCAGCGAGGTCACCTTGGTCATAGGCCGTTTGCAAACGGACGTAATCTTCTTGCGGAAACTTGGCGTCAATGGGCAAATAGACTTCTTGCCCGAGGTCATCTTTGCCCGGGAGTTTGATGGCAAATTCGACGTGGTCGTTGGATCCTTTTTTGGTTTTGACATTGGCCTCGTATTGCTCGGGAGCCATGATTTGCTCCAAGATATTGCCCAACTGGATTTCGCCAAGCACCCCACGTGTTTTGACGTTTGAAAGCACTTTTTTGAGATCCCCAACGCCGTTGGCTAAGTTTTGCATTTCGCCCAAGCCTTTCTGAACGGCTTCTAGCCTATCAGAAACCAATTTGAAAGACTGCCCCAAACGCTCCTCGAGTGTTTTGTGGAGCTTTTCGTCTACGGTTTCGCGCATCTTCTCGAGCTTTTCTTCCGTGGACTTCATGAGCTCAGATTGCTTCACAGACATCGTTTCAGAGAAATTTTTGAGTGAATTGGAGAGTTCGTCGCGGTTGTCTTTGGCGTTTTTGTTCAGCCCTTCGGTGATGAGCGTGAGTTTTTCTTCGAGTTTGAGCGTAAGGCGATCGAGGCCCTGCGTGAGTTCGTCGCGGTTTTGGCGCAAAGATTCGGAAAGTTCTTGGCGGTTGTCTTTGAATTGCGCACTGAGCATTTCTTTGATGAGCTGCTCGGTGTTGTTGTTTTGTTGGGCGTTGAGCTTTGAAAAAACAAGCAACAACAAAAGGAGGTTGAGTACAGCCAGGGCAATGACGAGGTAAAAGATCATAACGAGAATTTTTACGAAGGTAAGCCAGCAGACCGTAAGTTTTTTACGCAGTACAAAAAAAAAGCAGCGCGGTTGCCCGCGCTGCTCCTTCTTCAAATTATGATTCTCCTTCAAAAATCATAAATGACAGCCAGTTCGTTGTCTACTTCATT
>CAYPVA010000534.1:0-1229 GCA_964414045.1 uncultured Lishizhenia sp.
CAATTGCTTGTCCAGCATCAAAGACTGCAAGAGACAACGGGGCAAGCGAAATTTGAGGCTTTATTGGTACAACAATACCTGCCTCAAGTGACCACTAAACAAAGCACAGGTTTCGGTGAAAGCGGAGGGGCTGCGCTTACTGGGTCGCCAACGATTTTTAAAATTGAACAAAATACAACTTCACGGGAAGCGTTGCCAATTGACTTGCCTTGTCCTGAAGGCTTGGTCTTTAGAGTACAAGTTGGTGCTTTCAGAAAGCCTGTACCTGCGGATAAATTCAGGGAATTTTCTCCAGTAGATGGCAAGGTCTTGGCCAACGGATTAACTGTATACATGGCGGGTTATTTCTCAAGTTCGGCAGAAGCGCTGCAGCAACAAGCAAGGATTCGCACTTATGGATATACAGATGCATTTGTGGTGGCTTATCAAAATTGTAACAGACTAAGTTTGGCACAGGGACGCGCTCTAGAAGCCAAGCAAGTAAAGCCACAACAACAGCAACAAATTGCCCAGAACAGTTTATTTGCGACGCCTGGTCAAGGGCTGTATTATTCCGTGCAGGTTGGTGTTTACAATAAGCCGTTGACTTCACAGGCTCAGTTAGGCTTGCCTGAATTGATTGAAGCGCGCACTCAAAAAGGACAGTATCGTTATGCCAGCGGTAAGTTTGCAGACCTTAAGCAAGCCAAAATTAGACAACAGCAAGCAGTGGCAAAGGGAATTAATGATGCATTTATTGTGGCCTATTACCAAGGAAAACGCATCGATTTGGCACAAGCAAAAGCGCTTTCCGATGCGGGGATTGCATTTGAATCCTTTGAGCAAAATCAGCCACAACCACAGCTCTCTTCAACTGTTCAGGCTCAACTTCAAGCGCTGCAAATACCCGTAAAACAAACGCTTGTGCTTCCGGATCCTTTGCTGCGTTTTGAATTGCGTTGTTCAGATTGTCAACAAGAATTAACACGCTTGAATCGGGTAGGCGTATTTACCTACGATGAAGAAAAAGAGGTAATTATGTCTCCAATAATGAAAGAATCTGCCTTTGACCTTGTTCAATTAATGTACATGAAAGAGCTGCGCAAGCGCACGGCTGTATTGAAAGGCGCTACGGAGAATATGCTGCTAGATGAGGATATCGATGGCGCATTTATGGATTTTCTACTCAGACAAAATGCAGCTTATGAATTGCAAGAGGAGGCGCAAGGACGTTACAAATTGATGTATCA
>CAYPVA010000535.1:0-1227 GCA_964414045.1 uncultured Lishizhenia sp.
ACTACACAGGTCAATATTTTAACCTAGAGAAAATTACAGCTGCTGGCCATGCAGTAGGAGCTATCGTTGGTTTTGACTTAGCGCATGCAGCAGGAAATGTGAATTTAGCTTTACATGCTTGGAACGTCGATTTTGCCGCTTGGTGCGGCTATAAATATTTAAATTCTTCGCCCGGCGGCGTATCTGGCTTATTTGTTCACGAGCGCCACGCCTTTGATAAGTCATTGCCGCGTTTTGCAGGTTGGTGGGGCCATAATAAGGAAGTGCGTTTTCAAATGGAACCAGGGTTTGATCCAATTCCCGGAGCCGAGGGTTGGCAATTAAGCAATGCTCCTGTTCTGGGCATGGCCGCTCATTTGGCTGCCTTAGAAATTTTTGAGCAGGCAGGCATGGATCGCATAGGTAAAAAGCGCGACCAACTTACGGCTTATCTGGCTTTTCTAATTGAAGAGGTCTCGTTGCGCAACAAAGAAAAATGCGCTTTCGAACTTATTACCCCAAACGACCCTGCACAGAGAGGCTCGCAACTGTCTATTTTAGCCAAAGGACAGGGCCGTCAGCTTTTTGATCGCTTAACTGAATTTGGAGTAATTGCCGATTGGCGAGAACCAAACGTAATCCGAATAGCCCCTGCGCCTCTTTATAATTCTTTTGAAGATTGTTATCGTTTTGCTCAATTTTTAGAGCAGGCTATTTAGAGACATAGCACTCAATGTCTGGAGCAAAGTGCTGGAGTTCGAGTTGTCTTACTTTAAACTCTATGCTTTCTGGGGTTTCTTCTTTGGATAGTGCAACGGCGTGCTGATACAGAACCTGCCCCTTGTCAAATTCTTCGTTGACCAAATGAATTGTAATGCCACTAAATGGTTCTTTGGCGGCATGAACAGCTTCGTGCACAAAACGACCATACATTCCTGCACCGCCATAATTTGGCAATAGTGCTGGATGAATGTTAATGATGTGTTTCGGGTAAACAGCGAGCAAATCGCTTGGAATTTTCTTTAAAAAACCAGCTAGGATAACCCAATGTGCGCGAAGGTCTTTACAGATCTGCAAATAATTGTTAAAGTCGTTACCTTGTATATGTTCAAAATACAAACCATGTGAAACGCAAAATTCAGCCATTTCTGGATTGGCCTTACTCGAAAGTACGCCAACTACATTAACTTGTTCATTTTCTTTGAAATAAGCAATTATTTGACGTGCATTACTCCCGGCACCCGAAAT
>CAYPVA010000536.1:0-675 GCA_964414045.1 uncultured Lishizhenia sp.
GTAAGGTGAAGTTGGTCAAGAGTTTTAAGAACAAGAAAAATACGGCGGGCATTTGTAGGATAAGCAAAGCCAACAATGCAGCTTTTTTTGCGCCGATTCTTCGGGGAATGGTGTGCGCATCAATGAGGTCATCTCCTGGAATATCTCGTATGTCTTTGAAAATTTCTCTGCTGAGATTGATAAAGAATGCACAAAAACCGACAAAATAAATAAAGCGGTAATCTAGGTAGGTAGACCAAGTGCTTTCTTGATACGGAGAAAAAGGCGCAGAACTTTCGTTGAGCACCTGAAAAAACCAACTTGAGAGAAATAAAACAAGCGCTGGTAACGCAGCTAATACAGCTGAACCTAACACCAATTTTCGTTTCCAGTAGGCACTGTAAAACCAAAGTAAATTAATGCTCAAAAGATGCACAAACACGAATAGAAGGGAATGGTAATGCCAGGACAAGAACAACGCAATTAGAAATCCGATGATATTGAAAATCCAGTTGGCTAAAATGGCCCAACGCTTGTTCAAGTACTTGGTTAAAATCAGGTCATCGGGTTTGTTGATGCGATCTGCTTTTAAATCAAAGTAATCGTTAATAATATGCCCCGCGACTGCAATAACGAGCGTTGAAAACACCAATAAACCATAATGAAAGGCATTGAAATCAATGACTTCATAGGGGT
>CAYPVA010000536.1:685-1226 GCA_964414045.1 uncultured Lishizhenia sp.
GCAATCTCCTACCGCCGTGTAATATTGAGTTCCTTTGTTTGTGTAAAAAATAAGCCACACCTATCATGGTGAGAAGAATAGCCAATAAATTTTTGCTGCGAATTAGTTTTAAAAAAGGTATCATGGCAAGATTTTATAACTCGTTCGACGATTTTTTTGATGTGCAATTCCAATTTGTTTTGGATCAGTCAATTTCGCAATTTCTGCGTCAGTCACAATTGGTTGGCTAGATCCGTAACCTTTAAAGGTAAGCCTATTTGCTTCAATTCCGTCTTGGATTAGAAAATCGGCAACGGCCTTGGAACGCGCATCAGACAAGACGATATTTTTAGCGGCGTCACCCTGGCTGTCTGTATGTCCTTGAATTTCTATGCGAATTTTTGGATATTTTTTGAGGTAGCTACTCAAGTTTTGTAATTCAACTTTTGATTCGGGCCTGAGGGTTGCTTTTCCTAAATCAAAGAAGACATTATTTAGGATGTTTTCTGCTGTGGATGAAATTGGATTCAAAGGCATATCTAGTTGATAACTCTTGGCATTA
>CAYPVA010000537.1:0-1224 GCA_964414045.1 uncultured Lishizhenia sp.
TACATCAACGCATTTGGTGAGAAGTTAATCATTGAACATGCCGACAAAGCACTGAGCGAGACCTGTAAAATTCATCAAGTTCAAATTAGAGAATATACAGTTGCACCAGATTTCTCCAAACCCAATGAAGTTGGCACACACCATTGGCTGATCGAATTTGAAGAGGCGCCCACAAACTTAGATGATTTTATAAATACGCTTGACGACCAACTCAAAAATGAAAATGCGGATTACGATGCCAAACGCAAAGGCAATATCAACATCGGAAGACCGTTAGTGACCATAGCTGCGCATGGGACTTTTCATCAGTGGCTCAAGCAAAAAGGCAAACTCGGTGGACAACACAAAGTGCCCCGCTTGCAAAATGACGATGTTTTACTTAAAGAAATCGAGGGTCAGTCATGAAAAAGTATGGGCTATTGCTATTTTTATTTGCCTTTGTTTCTACTGCTTTTGCACAAAAGTGGCAACTCGATTCAGAACTGCAATTAAAAGATACTGCACAACATTGGACTATCGATGAATGGGGGCAACTCTATCAATGGAAAGAAAACGCCATTAGTGTTCAGAACACCCAAACCAATCAAGTGCTGAACGAATCTTACAAGAACTTTGGCCAAATCACTGGAATTTATCCACTCAATGGGCTTCGGGTGCTTATATTTTCGGAAGATCAACAAATGATTGGCTTACTCGACAATACCTTACAAATGAAAGGCGAAGCTATTAATTTGAGTGACTACGGTTTTTCATATGTGAGTGCCGTCGCAAAATCATCAAGACCAGATTATATTTGGCTTTTCGACCAATATAGGTCCAGACTGATATTATTTAACCTCAGTTCACGCACGAGTACACAAATACTTGATAACGCATTTGGAAAGGTTTTTAATCCTCAAATTCAACAGCTTTTTGAATATAAAAATGAATTGTACTGTTTATTGAAAGACGGGAACTTTTTTCATTTTGACCTCAATTTGACACTCATAGAGCAACGCGTACTTCCCTCAGAAATAAAATTGTTTACAGACAAGCAGCAGTTATGGATGGCCAACGCTTTTGAACTTAAAAATATCACAAGCCCAATGAATAATTTGGCACAAGACTTTCCATCCGGAGAGCATATTTTGCAGCAAGTTTTCAATGGCCTCTATTATTTTCAGAGAGGGCAAAAAATCTACGTTTACGAGCTCAAATTGTAAGCCTGAGTTTTTGAAGTTTCAC
>CAYPVA010000538.1:0-1224 GCA_964414045.1 uncultured Lishizhenia sp.
CAGCGAGTTTTTAAACGAAAAAAGCCCCGAGAGATCGGGGCTTTTTTTATGGGGTGATGTAGGATTGATATTTAAAGATCACATCAAAGGATCATGCATTTTTTATTTAGTTAATTTATTATTTTCAATCCAATTTAATTCGTGGATCCATATAAAATATAAGTCGGGTTATATAGAAATCACCTGAATATATTCCATATGAAGTTAAATTATTCAATTCAGCAAATGCCTTAATAGTTGAATATTCAAAATTTGGATCAGATTTTAATTTTCCTTTCCCAGAGATAAAAGGCATTAAAATCCATTTAAAAAGTTTGGGATCTAGAGGTAAATTCCAACAATTTTCAGACAATTTTATGCAATTCATAACCTTTTCAGCTTCTGGTTTTTCCATTCCGCCAAAATGTTTTAAATCCGTAATTTCTCCATTACCTTTTAATTTAAAAATGAACAAGTTGAAACTGGGTTTATTTCCCCAATCTTTTAGATTGTGTGAAAAGTAATTATAAAGTTCATATTCTCCACAACCATTGTAAACAAATGGTTTAATGGAATTCTCTTGTGCTAAAGTCTTTAGGCTACAAGAAGTGATTATAAAAATAATCAGTATTTTAAAAGCAGCGTTTCCCATAATATTGGTATTTGTATTTTTGATCGATATTGTAAACTTCCCAATCTCTTATTCCTAAATCTTTTAATAAATAATCGTAACATCCTTTTTCATTTTGAAGCCCTAATAAAGAAAGAATTTTGGCGTCTTTTTCATCGGTCTGGTAAAGTTTATTTAGAAAGGTAGCTATTTCATTTACATAATCATTTAATATTTCTTGGTGATCTGTGCTTGGGAACTTGTTGTTTATATAAATATGCAAAATTTCATGAATAATGGCTCTAGCGATGTATTCTTTTGATGCATTATTCAGAACTGAAGAATTCAAAGTAATAATATTCCCAATCGAATAGGCATTTTGGCCAACTAGTTTAACGTCTAACACTTCTGTATTTTCGTTGATGGTTACCGAGTACTTCAATCCTTTTTTTGTAAAATCCATTTTTTGAATAATGTCAGAAATAGTGCCATACACATTATTTTTTTTGAGTTCCGCAATGACTTCTTTAAAACAGGGATTTGTTAATTTTGATTCTAATTCTGTATAATTATAGTCAATAAAACTATACTGAGAATTGCCGCCACCATAATTTACCGCGTTAAAGTAACCTGAC
>CAYPVA010000539.1:0-381 GCA_964414045.1 uncultured Lishizhenia sp.
CGCACGTCTTGTCAACGCAAGCGTGGATGCAGTCACCGGTGTCGCAACCTTCGCTCACCTGCAGTTGATCGGTCTGCCTGGCGTCGATTACACGCTGACCTTCGATAACGGTTTGACTCCGGCAACTGCGACCAACCCGGTCAACGTTGCGCACGCGGCCGCGCACCACCTGACCACTACCACTCAGCCAGTCGGCGGCAACAAGACCGGGGCGAACCTCGCGACGCAGCCGGTTGTCGAGCTGCGTGACCGCTTCGAGAATGTGGTCACCTCGAACTCGACCGCAACCGTTACCGCAGCGATCTCGTCGAGCGCCGGCTTGACCCTGGCCGACAACAGCGCGGCACGAGTGACCGGCCAGTCAGTGACCCTGGTCAACGG
>CAYPVA010000539.1:391-1220 GCA_964414045.1 uncultured Lishizhenia sp.
CCAGGTGACCTTCACCGACGCCCACCACCTGAGCATCACGCGACAGCCGGTTGCCAGCGTTACCGGTTCGACTCTGACCACGCAGCCAATCGTTGAGGTTCGTGACCTCTACGAAAACCTCGTGACCAGCGCCACCGGAACCATGAGCGTTTCGGTCTCGGGTGTCGGAGCCACCTTGACCAATGCGATCACCGTCGGCGCAGGCGCGCTGGATGCCAACATCGTTAACGGTGGTGCGACCTTCAGCGACCTAGGGCTGACAGCGACCCCGGCAACCGCATACCAGCTGCAGTTCACCAACTCGCCGCTGATCGCAGCCAACTCGAGCAACGTGACCGTGATTCCTGCGGCTCCGGCAGCCGTGGTTGTCGTGACCGAGCCGGTCGGTGCAATCACAGCAGATTTGCTCGCGACCCAGCCGGTAGTAAAGATTGTTGACCGCTTCGGCAACACCGTCACGCAAGACAACTCGACCGTGGTCACCGCGGCGATTGCCAGCGGCACAGGCGGAAACCTGTTCAAGACGCCGACCGGTGCGCTCACCGCAACCGCGGTCAACGGTATTGCGACCTTCGCAAATCTGCGTCTGCAGGGTGTTCCGCTGCGCAACTACACGCTCGGCTTCACATCGGGCTCGCTAACCGGCGCCGAATCGGCCGCGCTGCACGTTGTTCACGCGGCAGCGTCGCAGTTGGTTGTCACCACCGAGGCTGCCGGCACCGTGATCGGCGACCCATTCACCACCCAGCCGGTGCTTGAGCTGCGCGACTTCGATGGCAATCTCGCCACGAGCAACAACTCGACCGTTGTGACTGCCACCGTGAGCACC
>CAYPVA010000540.1:0-1220 GCA_964414045.1 uncultured Lishizhenia sp.
ACCGGACTTCTCGGAAGTCATGTTCTGATCGAACTAACAAAGCTCAATTTGCCAGTTCGTGCTGCATATCGTAACGAACAAAAAATAGCTGCGGTTGAACAACTGTTTCATTATTACCTAAAAGAAAAAGCTGCTGAAAAATGGGCGCTTGTCAATTGGGTAAAAGCCGACTTACTCGATTTAGACGACCTGAAAGCACTTGTTAAGGGCGCCACAAACTTATATCATTGTGCTGCGCTCGTTTCTTTTTTCAGGGCTGATTTTGAAGCTTGTATCCAACACAACCGTTACGTTACAGCTAACCTCGTTGACCTCTCCCTCAAATTCAACGTTCAACATTTTTGTCATGTAAGCTCTACTGCAGCTATTGGCGGAAAAGGAACCCGGATCAATGAAAAATCTAAATGGGACGAAGGAGGTCAACACAGTGGCTACGGGATATCTAAACGCATGGCTGAAAAAGAAGTTTGGCGTGGAATTGAAGAAGGATTACAAGCGGTTATTGTCAATCCTTGTGTGATTTTAGGTCCGGCAGCACCTGGTAGTCCTTCTTTACAAATGCTAGAAACCGCCAAAAAAGGCCTGCGCTTTTACACCAGCGGAAGCAACTCTGTTGTCGACGCACGCGACGTCGCGTGGGCAATGGTCAGGCTCACAGAAGCTAAAATTCACGCCTCGCGCTTTCTTGTGGTTGGTCCACAGCAAAGCTTCAAAGACCTTTTCAGTGCCTTGGCTCAGCAACACGGTAAAAAAGCACCAACAATTGCAGCTCCAAAAACGCTTACCCTATTTTTTGCAGCATTTCACGAATTATGGTGCCATATCAGTGGAAAACGCAATGGGCTTACCATAGAAACAGCGCGCGCAGCTCATGAGGTTTTACATTACGAGCGCAACAAAATTGAAAATCAATTGTCTTTTCGATATACTCCGCTCGACGAAATCATTCAAAACATGATCGCAGGGCAAGCATATATTGAACAAAAAATAAAACCTTGAGTCGCAAGCTGATTATTTTCATTGGTATTTTTTACCTCGTCGGAATCATCGGAATGTCCATAGGGCCTTACAAATCATTCTTTGTTGGCTTGTCCTTTTTTCACTTGCTGCTCTCTTTTGCAATTCTATTACTCGGGCGCCACAAACAAAGCGTCGCACTTTGGCTCTTTATCGGTATTGCATTCGCAATTGGCATGCTTGTCGAATGGATTGGCGTGCAC
>CAYPVA010000541.1:0-1214 GCA_964414045.1 uncultured Lishizhenia sp.
ACCGTTACTGGGGTTGGGACACCAAAGAGGTCTGGACTTTCATCATCTGGACCATCTATGCCGGCTACTTGCACGCAAACGCGACTCGCGGCTGGACTGGCAAACGTTCGGCCTGGCTAGCTCTGGTTGGATTCGCTGCGATTATTTTCAACTTCACGATCGTGAACCTATTCTTCAAGGGGCTTCACGTTTACAGCGGCCTCAAGTAATCGCAACTTAATGAAGGTATGGCCGCCGAACTTGCCTTCACCAACCTTCAGTAGGTTCAATTTTCTGGCAACTAAGTCCACGGGCCGGCTGGATGGCAAGTAGATATTTATGCTCGAATCGATATCGAACTGATGCCATAGGGCTATTGTCGCGTCCATGATTTCTCGGCCAAGTCTCCAAGCCCAAACATTGAGCACAATTGCGAGCTCGACTTCATCGTCTCCGTCTGGCTGCAGCCCAGACCATCCCGCAAGGCGCTCTTCGAAGTAGACAGCCCAAGGGCCGCGTTCGGGTGAGCTCCACAATGAAGACTTCGCCGTCTTCCAACTTCCCACCCAGTCTTCGTCGACAGTTTCGGCAAGAGGCATGTGTTTGGTGACTCGAGGGTCATTTAGAAGCTGCAGTAGATCCTGGTTCGATGCATCTTTTAGAGGTCGAAACTGAATCCCACTAGACAAGGTGATAGCACCGTTCTAGGCGTTCGATCCACCAATCCTTTCGGTGGTCTTCAGCCTTGAAAGCCTGGAGTCTAGACTCGCTTGGCACTAGTCGGCAGACCTCCAGCCGACCATCGACTGCGCGCAGAGGAACCTCGCAAACATCGCCCGCAAACAGGCTCACAGTGCCAAGGCCATGTGCAACGTCGCGAGGGTTTAGGGCGGCAAGGTGAGCCCCCATCGAAATACCAATGGATGACTCGAGCGCACTGCTCACGACCCACGGCAGGCCAGCCTCGTTGGCAATCGCGGCGGCGGTTCCTACGCCGCCTAGCGGTTGCGCCTTGAGCACCAAAACGTCTGCCGCGCCGGCCATGGCTACCGCGAGCGGATCGCTCACCTTGCGCACCGACTCATCGGCGGCGACCTGAACTCCTTGTCGGCCAAGGCGAATTCGTGCCTCGGCGAGTTCGGCGATTGTTGCCACCGGTTGTTCAAAGTATTCGAGCTGGATTCCGGCAGCGACCAGTCGCTCGACCAACGCGACAGCTTCATCGATGCCGAAAC
>CAYPVA010000542.1:0-1211 GCA_964414045.1 uncultured Lishizhenia sp.
GATAAGCGGGGTTGGTGTTTTTCGAAACCAGGCCGTCTTGGCCCTGCACAGTGGAATCCCAGAAGCTGCCCGAGTCGCCGATTGCGCTTGAGATGGTTGGGGTAACGCACACACCTGGCGCGCCACTTGCACCTGGTGAACCGGCAGGGCCCGGAGTGCCGTCGGCACCAGGAGCACCGCTGGCACCTGGGGCACCCGAAGCTCCAGTTGCTCCAGTTGCGCCAGTTGTACCCTTGAGCGAATTCAAGAAGTCAGTCTCGGTTCCGGTGTTGCCATTGGCCAACCAGATTTCATAAGCGCTCTTGCCGGTGGCTCCAGTTGCTCCAGTGGTTCCGGCCGGGCCGGTGATGGCCTTAAAGAATTCCTGAACCGTTCCGGTGTTTCCGGTCGCGATCCAGAGGTCATACGCACTCAAGCCGTCAACGCCATCGGCGCCGATTTCGCCGGTGAGCGAAACGAGGAACTCATCCGAACTGCCCTTGTTGCCGGCATCGAGCCAGAGCTGATAGGCGCTCTTGCCGGTTGCGCCCTTCGCACCGGTGGTGCCGTCAGAACCGATGTAGCCGTCGGTTCCCTTCGAGCCAACCAGGCTCTGCAAGAACTCATACTCGCTGCCCTCGTTGCCAACCGCTGTCCAGAGGTCGTAGGCGCTGATGACCTGCATGGTGTTCGCTGGGGTCGCAGTGACCGTGTCGCAATTGGCTCCGCTCGATTGCGCCTCGGTGACCGGGCTGCAGCCGCGAAGCAAGATCGCCAGGATGATTGCCGTGACGCCGAGCAGAATCGCCACCACGTTTGCCCAATCGTTCAACTTGCGATTTGTGATGCGTGGACGGTTTTTCTTGACCCCGATTTGTTCGGACATGGTCGACCCCCTTAGAAGAGTGCGTTCAACCTATGGCTTAGAAATCGCTCATACAAGGGTTATGGTGACGCGGGTATTTCACTATCCTGCGCGATGCAGAAAGGCGCCCCCTCGGGGAGGCGCCTCATCGAGCTTGGAACTCGATGCTTCTAGTTCTGTTTGACCGAATAAGAAACGGTAACCGCGCGGTCGGCTGCGGTGCCGTTCTTGACAACGACAGCCTCGTAGCGAATCTTGGCGCTCGGCACTGCCTTCAGCACAAGAGCACCGACGGCTCTCGCGCGAGCCAGCGCAAGATAGCGATCGGCCTTTGTTGGGTTAGTCGAAGCGGTCGAACCCGTGATGA
>CAYPVA010000543.1:0-1211 GCA_964414045.1 uncultured Lishizhenia sp.
GTTCGGAGAAAACGAAAAGAAATACAAAGCGATTCTCGAAATGGAGCAAACCAAGCGCATCGTCATTACGCCATTGGCATTTATACGCGGCCGCAGCCTGAGTAATATTATGTTCATCATTGACGAAGCCCAAAACCTAACTCCTCACGAAGTGAAGACAATTATCACAAGGGCAGGGGAGAATACGAAAATCGTGTTCACAGGTGATGTCCACCAGATAGACACGCCATATTTGGATGAAAACAGCAATGGTTTGGCTTATTTAATAGACCGCTTGAAAGGACAGCCGCTGTTTGCTAATGTACGCTTAGAAAAAGGGGAACGCTCAGAGCTTGCCAATTTGGCTAATGAATTACTCTAAACGCAGTAATTCGCCGCAGTAAAGGGTTTTTTCGGTGAGCGATTCGAGGTAAAGTGCTTCTTGTGTGGCCTTGCGCTCCGGAAAATACATTTCTGCCATTTCGGTAAGTAAGCTCGCTTCTATTGATGGCGAATACGTATTGAGCGTCAGGCGGCCTTTTGGGCTTAAAATTTGGGCACTTGCCGACATCAGTTGGTCAATTTTGTCTTCGAGTTTCCATTTTTCGCCTTTGACACCGTTGCCCCAGGCTGGCGGATCCATGAGGATGTAATCGTACAGATGGCCGCGGCGCGCCTCGCGTTCGGCAAATTTAAGCGCGTCTTCTAGCACCCAGTGGATGTTCAATAAGCGGCTGGCGTCCATGTTTTGGCGCGCCCAATTGAGGATGGATTTCGATGAGTCGACATGAAAGGTATCGGCACCTTTCAGGCGAGCTACACAACTAGCAGCTCCAGTGTAGGCAAATAGGTTGAGGAATTTATCTTCAGCTGTTAAATGGGTATCTATGTGCGCCAAATTAAGGGCTTGTTCAGGAAATAAACCGACGTGTTTAAAAGATGAGGTGCCCAAAACAAACTTGAGCCGGCCATAGCTAATTTGCCATTCTGTGGGCGCATCGGGTTTGAGTGCTTTCCAGCGGCCATTTTTACCTGGAATTTCTGTGAATTCCCAATGCGCAGCTTCTCGCCATTCTGAAAATGGTTTGCCGCTGTGAAAATAGGCTTGGATATCTGGCCTGATTGTAATGACCTTTCCCCAGCGCTCAAGTTTTTTACCGCCTCCGGCATCGAGTAATTGGTAGTCAGGCCAGGTTGGTGCAATGGCGCGTGGAGTCTGGGACATTTTAACG
>CAYPVA010000544.1:0-1206 GCA_964414045.1 uncultured Lishizhenia sp.
GTCAATGATACCTTCGGTGAATCTGGAACGCCAATGGAACTCATGACTAAATACCACATCGATACGCCAGATGTTGTAGCAGCTGTGAAGCGCGCTATAGCACGCAAGCCTTATATCATTTAATTAGAAAAGCAGCGCTTCTTCTATATTTTGAACAGGCCTATGACAAACGCCATATTCACATACGGATATGGCGTTTGCTTTGTAGGCATTTGACATTGGTAACTCTTGATGGTAAGAAAGTAAACTATTGCTTTGCACCGTTGCTTTAAAGACATCTTTAGGCTGGCTGTCGTTGAGCACATGCCAGTGTTTTTCGGCCTGCAATTCTCGGCACAGCAATAGGCCCCAATTTGAATACCCTGAGCCATAGGTTTCCATGCCGTCATATAGATTTTGTAGCATTTGTTTGGCACTGCTGACCCAATTCTGCTTGTCAAAGTAAGTGCCCATTGTTAGAAAAGCATGCGCCATCACCAAATTACTCGACGGCAATACGTTGTCATGTAACTCCATGTTTCTACTGATAAGCTTCGAGTCGGCGGGGGTAAAATAGCACATTTTACTTTGGGGGTGTTGAAATTCCTTCTCTACTTTTTCGGTAAGGGTTTTGGCAAATTGCAGGTAGCTTAGCCTTCCCGTTGCTTGATACGCAAGGGTGAGTGCTTCTATCGTGTGGGCGTAATCTTCTAAAAATCCAGGAATATGGCGCTTGTCATTTGTGTTGACTCTGAATAACTGTTGGCCGTCCCATTGAATCGATTCAATCCAATGAAGAATTTGCAAGGCGCGTAATAAAAATGCTTCTTCACCAAAGACACGAAAAGCCTCAAGCAGCCCTTTTGCAGTAAGTGCATTCCAGCTTACCAAAAGTTTATGATCGAGGCCTGGTTTGATTCGTTTAGAGCGCTCGCTAAGCAGCGTGTCATTCATTTTAGCTTTGAACTTCAGCCAAGCTTCCAGACTTAAGCCCTCTGCTTTGGCAAAAGCAGTATCGGTAAGTTTGCGCAGCGGAATGTATTTTCCTTCTTCCCAATAGCCTAGCTGATTCACATTATAGTAGTTTTTGACAAGCGCGGTATCCTTGCCAAATAGTGTGTCCAATTCTTCGGCTGTCCAGCAGTAGTATTTCCCTTCTTCGCCTTCGCTATCCGCATCTAAGGCGCTGAAATAGGCGCCATTTTTACTGCGTAATTCGCGCTCTAA
>CAYPVA010000545.1:0-1205 GCA_964414045.1 uncultured Lishizhenia sp.
GTCACCGCTGTGCAGCATTTTGCTGAATTGGGCTATACGGAAATTCAATTTTCGGATCACCTCGACTCTTTGGACTTGCTTTTTACCAAAAATTGCAGCCACCCTTTTTCACTGGAACTTTTTGGGTTTGAATTCCTCAATGAGTTACCCGGAATCACTTACACCGCTATCGGAATCAATGGCGCAAGTTTACCCACCTACTTAGCCAATTCAAATTTCAGTCGGGATTTACATTTGCGCGCTCCGGATTTATTTGACCCCATGGTATACAAACGCAACCTAGAAAAAATGCTGGAATTGGTTTTGAAAAGCAATCCAAATTGCGCGATTTTACTGACCGTTCCCAACGACGATTATTACATGCGCAAATATCCCAATCGCAATACCGAAAGACAACGCGAAGTAATTTATCAACTTGCAGCCCAATACCAAACTGCCGTCTGGGATTTCTACGGAATAATGGGAGAGTTGGGTTCGTCTAAAACTTGGAAAAATGCTGGCTTAATGCAAGCAGATTACGTCCATTTTACCGGTACGGGTTATCATTTAAAAGGTGCGCTACTGATTGAAGCGTTCAAAAAAAACCTCAGTAGTCTACAAAATATACGCAATTAAGCATGAACCGCATACACGAACTTTTTTCATGGCAACAACAAGAATCACTGCTTTTTACGCGCCTTGACTTTTGGTTGTTTTTCTTGGCGGTCATGGCCGTATTTGTGCTGATTCACAAACGCTTCTTACTGCGCAGTATTTTTTTAACCGGAGTGAGTCTGTTTTTTTACTTCAAAACTTCCGGAAACTTTGTGCTACTGCTCGGCTTCATGCTGCTTTTCAATTATGTAATTGGCTTAGGCGTCAACGGGAAGGAAAGTGCAAGATCTGGCAAAGGATTTCTGATACTAGGCTTGATAGTCAATTTATTAGGCTTGTTTTATTTTAAGTATGCCTATTTTTTCACTGACGCTTTTAATGCACAGTTTGGAACCGATTACAATGTCGTGAATCAATTTGCTGTAATCGGCAATGAATGGTTTGGAAAGGGAAGTTTTGTCGATAAAATACTCATCCCAATTGGTGTATCTTTTTTTACGTTCCACAATATTTCGTATTTGGTCGATATCTCCCGAAAGGAAATTTCCGCAGCTAAGAACTTTTTTGATTACGCTTTCTATGTGACGTATTTTCCACATTTGATAGCGGGC
>CAYPVA010000546.1:0-1204 GCA_964414045.1 uncultured Lishizhenia sp.
GCCTTTCAATTTATTCAACAAATGACAAACCATGACTGACTTTCAAGAAATCAATGAAACACCCAAAAGACCAGTTTTTTTATTGGTTTTGGTGATCCTTTCGAGTATCAATATAGGAATCAGTACGATTGGCTCTTTAACTGCAGTGTTGGGTGCAAAACCAGATGCTGATATGGTTAAAAAGGCACTGTTAGATTACGCTGAAATGCGCGAACAACTTGAAAAAGCGGGTGCCGCTGATTACAACTATATTGTGGATCAAATGCAAACGGTTACCACCAATATGTTCAATCATTTTCATACCTATAATGCGATACAACTGGTTTTTTTACTGCTTGGCTTGACGGGAGTTATTTTTATGTATCAACGCAAAAGACTGGGCTTTCACTTTTACATCGTGTATAGCATTGGTTTAGTCTTGTTGCCGTACTTTTTCAATTCCATGAATCAGATTCCTACCATTCTAACCGTGGTTGGCATCTTGTACGGAGCAGTTTGGGTCTTGATGTATGGTAGAAATCTGCATTGGATCAATCAGTAGGGTCTAAAATATTTTACCAGGGTTTAAAATACCGTTTGGATCAAAAACTTTTTTGATACCGCGCATTAAATCTAAACCAGTTTGGCTAAAAGCTAAGTCCATATAGGGCTTCTGAACCAAGCCAATCCCATGTTCTCCGGAAATAGTTCCGCCCATCTTGATGACTTCCGTAAAAAGCTCCCTAATTGCGGTAGTTAATTCTTCTTTCCAAAACGCTTCACTGAGTTCACCTTTGATGATATTGACATGCAAATTGCCATCGCCTGCATGCCCATAACACACCGATTCAAAGCCGTATTTTTGGCCTATTGCTTTTACTGAGGCAAGTAGTTTAGGCAATTGGTAACGCGGCACAACCGTATCTTCTTCCTTATAAACAGATTGTACTTTAACGGCTTCACCTACTTTTCTGCGCAAACTCCAAAGGGCTGTTTTTTGTGCTTCAGATTCAGCGAATAATATTTCATCGGTCTGAAATTGGTCCAAGACGGCTAAAATACCCTCGCATTCCTTCATGAGTTGTTCTGGATCGAAACCATCAACTTCGATCAGTAAATGAGCGGCGTGCGTATCCTTGACCTCGATGGTGTAATCACCGGAAAATGATTGTGACCAACGCAAGGCATTTTGCTCCATGAATTCAAGGCCACTTGGCGTTATTCC
>CAYPVA010000547.1:0-1204 GCA_964414045.1 uncultured Lishizhenia sp.
GAAGCCATGGAGGCATGGATCACTTTCGGATTGAGGTAGTCTGTGGTGTTTGGGGCGCAAAAGATGTGTTCAATTCCAAACCAATCCGCTGTTCTGATGATTGTTCCGAGATTGCCGGGGTCTTGAATTTGATCGAGTAAAATTGCTTTTTGACCTTTTTGCCATGGTTTTGCCTCAGGATAACGAATGACCGCGTTGACCATTTTTGCCGTTTTAAGTTGCGTGAGTTTCTGTAGCTCTCTTGCGCTACTGATCCAACGCTGGCCTTTGAAATCAGAAAAAAGATGTGCTTTGTTTTCATCGAGTACAAGGGCTTCAATGAGGCCTGGAAATTGCCCTAACAAATCGCTAACCAACGTTTCACCCTCGATGTAAATAAGTCGTTGCAAATCGCGGTGCTTTTTGAGTTGCAATTTTTTGAGGTCCTTGATCTTTTGTTGACTGAGTTTTTCCAACTTGATTATTCTTTATTTTTGCACTACAATGCGCCTGATTTCAAAATTACAATTATTTGCTTGGATTACACTGCTGCTTGCGGGTTGCCGCTTGTCTAAAAATGTACCCGAAGGCAATTACCTCTTGCGCAGTACTACGCTTACCTTAGACAACCCGCTCACCACAAAACTAGATCGATACGAGCTATCACAAGTGTTGCGTCAGCAGCCGAATGCAAGGTTTTTTGGCGCCCCCTGGAAACTCATGCTGTACAATGCCATAGACTCTGCTTCGGTTGCCAATAAAAAAGCGGACAAACTGCAGCATTTTCAGCAGAAAACGTTGCGTAAACAGCGTAGAGTTCAACAAATTAATCAAAAACGCAACGACCGAGCTATTGCCAAAAACAAACCAGATTACCGCTTTAAAAGTTTACCTGACAGCACATTTAAACAAGCTATTTGGGCAGAAAAACTCAAATACAAATACGGTCAAAAGCCTGTTGTATTCGATACCTTATTACATTTAAAAAACGAGGATCAACTAGCGCGCTATTTGGTTAAAAAAGGTTATTACTACGGTAAAGTTAGTTCAGAAATCAGCATCAACGATAAAAATCGCAGCGTTCAAGCAATTTACCATATTGATGAGGGTCCGCAGTATATCATCGACTCAGTTTCGTATGTCGGCCCACGCTTATTGCGCGATCTTCACCAAAAGCTCATTAAAAAAGAATACTTGCCGCTAGGAGAACATCCTTTACTTGGGC
>CAYPVA010000548.1:0-1203 GCA_964414045.1 uncultured Lishizhenia sp.
CGTTTTCTAATTGTTTTGTATACTTGACCTTGACGGTAAACCAACTGTTCATGCGAATAAATTTAATTCAATTTCATTTTTGTAAATATCTGCTAATTCTTCTCGTTTTCTAATCAAATGTAACTCACCCTGATGAAAAAGTACTTCAGCAGGACGCAAACGGGCATTATAATTATTTGACATACTGTACGCATAGGCACCAGCATTTTGGATACAAAGAACATCTCCTTCTTGAACTTCATTGATTAAACGATCATGACCCAGCGTATCGCTTTCACATATATATCCTACAACACTGTATAGTTTTTGAGGACCTGATACATTCGATAAATTACGGATGTGGTGATACGCATTATAAAACATGGGTCTGATCAGGTGGTTTTGCCCACTATCAACTCCAATAAATACCGTTGAAGTAGTTTGTTTGATGAGATTTGCCCGAACAAGCAAATTACCTGATTCGCTTACTAAAAACTTTCCAGGTTCAAACCACAATGCTAATTCTTTACCATAGGCTGAACAAAAATCATTGAAGGCTGAACTGATTTTAATTCCTAAATCCTCGATATCTGAAACAATATCACCCTCCTTGTAAGCCACCTTAAAACCGCTTCCAAAATCCATAAATGTGAGGTCGGGAAAGTGAGCCGCTGCATCAAAAAGTAAATTAGCCCCCTGAATAAAAACCTCTGGATTGATGATATCGCTCCCGGTGTGCATGTGCAAACCATTTACATGGATTCCATAATGCTTCATGATTCGTTCGATATGCTTAATCTGGTGGATAGAAATGCCAAATTTCGAATCGATGTGTCCTACAGAAATATGATGACTTCCACCAGCGGTTATGTGTGGATTAATTCTGATACAACACGCAACCTTGTTACCATAAGTTGCGCCAAATTTCTCAAGTAGAGGAAGGTTGTCTATATTGACATGCACACCAAGTTCTACAGCCTCTTGAAATTCATCAAATGATATTCCGTTAGGCGTAAACATGATCTGTTCAGGGCTAAATCCGGCACGAAGACCGAGATGTACTTCTTGAATCGAAACGGCATCCAGACCAGCACCTTCTGCTTTGAGTAAATGTAAAATATTGATATTATTCAAAGCCTTCAACGCATAGTGTAGCTTTAACGTAGGCACTTGAAATGCACTATTCAAACGTTTGAATTGAGCCCGTATTTTATCAGCATCGTA
>CAYPVA010000549.1:0-1203 GCA_964414045.1 uncultured Lishizhenia sp.
GTTGAAATATCTTTCATTGCTTCAAAACCAATAGCATTATTCCCTGCACCTGTTAAATAACTGCCGTCTACACCTAACATGGCTTTAGAACCAATTGCAACGTTTTTTGATCCACCTGTGGTATTATATCCTGATTGATATCCCAAATTTGTATTGTCAGATCCTGAACTATTCCAAAATCCAGAATTTGCTCCGACCGCTGTATTATAAGAGCCAGTTCCACTTGCATTTTGCATTGCCGAAACACCGATTGCCGTATTTAATATGTTTTGATTAGTTACAGTGGAAGTCGCTGTCAATGCTGATTTACCTAATACTGTATTAGAAGTATTTCCTGCAACACCTTTTCCAACTCTGACTTCATTAGTAATAATATCAGAACTAAATGTCTTGGCACCTGCAAATGTTTGTGTACCTATCGTAACTATACCTCCAAAACTAGAGCTAGCTGGTTCCAAGTTTAAAGTTGTTCCTGAGATTGTTGCACCATTCGCATTTGCAGAGCTTCCTATTGCTGCCAAGGCAGTGATTCCCGTAGGAGTTGCCCATGAAGGAAGACCACTGGATAGAGTTAATACTTGTCCATCTGTTCCCTTTGCAAGTCTAGTTCCTGTTCCACTTGCTCCTCCATAAATGATATCACCAGAAGTCGTCATCGGAGATAAGGCATCAAATCCTGCAGCCTTTGTTGTTGCACCAGTTCCTCCTTTAGCGATACTGATTGTCGTACCACTCCAAACCCCAGAGGTAATTGTCCCCACACTAGTTAAACTAGACGTTACCACATTACTAGCTAAAGTTGTTCCCGTTAATGTATTTGCATCAGCCGCAATCGTAATGTCCGCACTACCATCGAATGCTACTCCATTGATGTTTTTAGTTGCAGCTAATTTAGTAGCAGTACTAGCATTACCTGTTAGTGTCCCAGTGAATCCTGTAGACGTAACTGACGTCAATCCTGCCACAGAGGTTACCGTGCCGCCTAAAGTCATCGTGGTACTACCTAATGTAGTTGTGCTATTTGCTAATTGTGCATTTGTGATGCCCGCGTTTGAGGCAAGATTCGCAGTCGTTAATCCCGTAGCAGAAATGACCCCTGCGCTGATTGAAATACCTGAACCAGCCGTTAATCCATCTTGTACGCCTAAGCCTGTGATGTCTGCTTTTGTAATATTCAATTTAGAGAATGCAATCGCAGCACCA
>CAYPVA010000550.1:0-1200 GCA_964414045.1 uncultured Lishizhenia sp.
TTGAGAGGCAACTGGACGAAAGGGTCATTCACGAAACTCATAAGGCTGTCGGTGTAAAGGGCAAAACCCGCGTTGTTGAAAGCCGAAATCGAGTGGAAGGTTGCATACCAAATCGATTTTCCGATGCCATAGCCATAGCTGCTTACAAACCTGGCGAACAGCATCATGCCGATCAGTAATTCGATGCCAGCCGTAATAAAGAACACTCGGCGAAGAATGGAACGCATACTGCCGAATGCCATCAGCCCAGACTCATTGGCCGCATTCAATCTGGCCTTTAGACCGATCTTGTTTGCAAAAAACACACCAATCAGCGTCGACAGCGCCATGATGCCGAAGCCACCCACCGCAATTTCGGCAAGAATCACGCCTTGACCGAAGGTTGACCAGTAGGTTGCGGTGTCGACCACCGCCAAACCGGTTACACACAGTGCTGAAACGGTTGTGAACGAAGCTTCGATTAGCGAGGCGCCGCCAGGACCAGCCTTCGAAATCGGGAGCATGAGGAGCGTAGTTCCGATCAAGATTCCGATGGCATAGGCAAGCGAAATCACGCGGGCCGGCGAGATGCCCGAACCGCGAAAAGTAGTTGCCGGCTTGGCTCTAAATCGCACGTTGGAAGTCTATTTCGTTGAGAATCGACAAGGTATGAATCAACCGAAGACGTTGAGAGCGATTAGGTACAGATTCAGCGCGGTTAGCGCACTCGCAAGCGCATAGCCGATGAACGCGGTGATCTTGTGATTCGCATACTTTCCCATCAACTTCGAACTACTGGTGTAGCGCACGAGCGGGAAGATCGCGAACGGGATACCGAAACTCAGCGCAACTTGGCTATAAACCAACGCCTGTGTCGGGCTGACGCCGCTGAGAATAACCAGCAGCGCTGGCACCAGCGTAACCGCGCGTCGAACCACCGGCGAGACCTTGCGCTTGAGCAGACCCTCCATGATGACGCTGCCTGCATATGTGCCGACCGAGGTCGACGCGAGCCCGCTTGCCAGCAAAGCAATGCCAAACAGTAGGGCAATCCAATGACCAAGAGCGGCGTCGATTGCGTGGAACGCGCCCGGAATCGAATCGTCAACCGACTTGCCAAACAGAGTCTCGGCCCCAAGTCCCAGCAAAACCAGGTTGATGGATCCAGCGATGGCCATCGCGATGGCGACATCCCATCTGGTTGCTCGAAGCAATTGACGC
>CAYPVA010000551.1:0-1199 GCA_964414045.1 uncultured Lishizhenia sp.
CACATTGAGTTTGAGCACCGTGCTGTCGCTCAGGGTGCGTTCCACCATGGCATCCACTGTGCTGAAGGCTTGTGTGCTGATGGTCGAGTTGATCAGTGGGGTCTGCTTGCCACGGTAATTCAGGCCAGCGCCGACACGCCACATGGGGGCCACCACATAGGTGCTCCAGAGGCTGGCGCTGTGCTTGGGTGTGAGGCCCGGCCGGTCGCCTTGTTTCATGTTGCCGGTGGCCGAACTCACGTCGATGCGGGCGTCCGGGATCCATGTGTGGTTGTAGAACACCTCCCAGGCCGGCGTGATGCGGCCGGCAAAGTTGAACTCCATGCCGGTGGCGTGGCGCTTGCCCGAGAGCAGGTACTGGTTGGTGGCGCTGTCCACGTCCGTGTTGCGCTCGTTGTATTTCTCGGAATGGAACACGGCCACACCCAGCAGACTTTTGCCTTCAAACAGCTCAAATTTTCCGCCCACCTCGAAATTGCGGCTCTTCTCGGGTGGGGTGTTCAGGGTCGTCACGTTGGCATTGCCCGGCGCAAGCGATGTACCCACGCCATAGGAGTAGGTGTCACCCGATGTGTTGTAGGACGTGCCCAGCGAGGTGTAGTAGGTGGTGCTGGCGTCGGGTTGCCAGATGGCACCCAGACGCGGGCTGGCCAGCGTCTCGCTCTTGTTCACGGTGTAATTTTGAACATCGCGGTAATCCACGGAAAAATGCTCGAGCCGCACACCGCCCACCAGCTTGACCTGTTCGGTCAGCTGCATGGTGTCTTGCACATAGGCCCCTACCGTTTGCGACTTGAAGAACAGGCTGGGCGCTTTGACGCGCGGATCGGTGATGCCCACGCCATTGTTGGGTGAACCCACAGTGATGACCGGGTTGGACAAGCCGGTGGTGTGGTTGTTGTTGCGGTCGGCGTTTTCGTCGTGGAAGTCCAGTCCGGCGATCAGGCTGTGCTTGTGGCCAAGCCACTGGAATGTGCCTGAGTAGTCGCTTTGCACCTGCAGCAGCTCACTCTCGCCATAGCGGGCCTTGGGCGAACGCGACAGCTCCGTGCTGCCATTCAGGCCGGAGAGTTGGGTCAGGTTGCGAAAGCCCACTTGGCTACCGAGCAGATCGCGACTGTACTGGCCCGCGCGCACGCTGGTCTTGAGTTCGCTGTCCTGGTCGAACCGGTGTTTGTGGGTGAAGGTCGGGTGGGTGG
>CAYPVA010000552.1:0-1197 GCA_964414045.1 uncultured Lishizhenia sp.
GTCTTCGGGGTGTTGAAATACAAGTGGTATATGGAGGCCATCGCAGCCCTCTTCGCCCGCTTCGGCATAACCCGAGGCGAACAACACGGCGGCTTTGCAGCTTCGAGCGGCCAGCGCCTTGACGGCTTCCAGCACACCCGCCTCAGGAATGGCCAGCACGGCCAAGTCGATGCCTTCAGGCAATTCGTCCACCGTTTTGACACAGGGTCGGCCATTGATTTCTTCGCTGCTGCGGCTGACCAGGTGCAAAGCATCGCTGTAGCCAAAGCGCTCCAGGTTGCCCTGAACGAATCCGCCAAACGAACGTGGATCGGCAGAAGCGCCCACGATCACGATGGAACGAGGCCGGATGATGTGTTGCACGTCCCGCAGGCCGGGCACAGCAACAGAGAGAGAAAGCGAGTGGGTCATGACAACAAACCTTGTGGCAAATCTGGTCAAAACCGAGGATGGATCGCATCACTGGTTTCAATTTGAGACCATTCTGGCATGCAAAGATCACAATTTCAATACACCAGATATGTATTTTCAGGATTCCAAGGGTTTGTACCAATATCTGGTATTGCGATATTTCTCATTTGAAATTCATCAAGAATTCACGACCAGGCAGCGCCTGCACAGAAGGGAAAGTACTGAATTACCCGAAAACCCCCAATCGAAATCCCATTTAAAATGAACCACGATCACACACCATGCAATTATTTTTGCATGCCACAACCAATCTGTTGCATAATTTAAGTCATGAACACAAACGATATCCAGCCAGCCAGCGACGACACCCCCCTCGACACAGCCTTGGGTGGCGATGACAACCGACCCCGTGGCGGGCGGGCCAACGAAATCCGCAACGTCCTGCAAGAAGAAATCGAGAGTGGCACCTTGCCCCCCGGCGCGCCGCTGGACGAGCGGGCACTGGCCACACGTTTCAATGTCTCGCGCACTCCCGTACGGGAAGCGCTGCAACAACTGGCCGCACGCGATCTGGTGCGCATCGCACCGCGCCAAGGTGTGACGGTGGCCCGGCTGTCGATCAGCCAGGTGCGCGCCATCATGGAATCGGTAGGCGAGCTGGAAGCCCTGTGCGCCAAACTGGCCGCCCGTCGCGTGGACGAGAAACTGCGCAAGGAACTCGACCAAGCCATCGAACGTTGCCAGGACAGCGCCGTGCAGGGTGGCTCGGCCGAATACTCGATGGCC
>CAYPVA010000553.1:0-1197 GCA_964414045.1 uncultured Lishizhenia sp.
TGCCAGACCAATCATATTCGCTTCGGCAATTCCGGTCTGAAAGAAACGATCTGGATGCGCCTTTTGAAAAGCATCCATTTTGAGAGAGCCCGTGAGGTCTGCACAAAGAGCTACAACATTTGGGTTTTGTTCACCAAGAACGGCTAGTCCTTCGCCAAATCCTGAACGGGTGTCTTTGTTTCCGAATACTTCAAATTCCATTTTTATAAAGTTAAGTTAGTGATTTTAAGAGAGCTAATATTGAATTTCTTTTCTTTCGTGTAGGCACTGGAGCGTTGGTCTTTTTCACGATATACGACCTTATATGACCCGGGTTGAAGTTTCCAAGAACCAGTTGCTTGATTTAATTTTAAATCAGTAACCCATTCCCATTGGCCACTTGATCTTTCGTAAAAAATTTGGCCCACCAAAGCTTTAGGTGCTTGATAAACAAACTGCCCAGCGGCTGGAATATCGAGGGTAGTCAGTTTGGATTGTTCAATGAGAATATCATTGTAGGTGCGCGGTAAGGTTAAAATTTCGAGTTTATAAGTGCCGACAAGGTATTTTTGGGTTTCACCAAGTTGTTGAACATGGAGTGTTTTGGTAGCATCTGTCTGCAAAACACGCGTTTCTAAAATGGTTCCTTCCGGACTTTTAAGTGAGGTCACCTTCAATTGACCTTGCCCAGCTGGCACTTGAATGACATTGTGGGTATGAGGCACAATAGATATGTTGTTTTTAAGTACCGGCGGAACTGTAGCCACATGCAAATCGTATTTCAAAGAAGGATCTAAAACGAGGGTGTCAGGCTGTCCTTTGCGATTCAGCGTGTGTTCGTAGGTGTATTTCAATTGAGTAGTGCCCGCTTCATAAAGAAACATACTGACGTCGGTTTCGAGTGGCTTGCCTTGTACCGTGTTTAAATTGATTTGAACTGTTGTATTGAGTAAGGCTTTTGATAAAATATTGGAGAGCACATT
The DNA here is from genome assembly GCA_964414045.1 of uncultured Lishizhenia sp. Taxonomy (GTDB): domain Bacteria; phylum Bacteroidota; class Bacteroidia; order Flavobacteriales_D; family Crocinitomicaceae; genus UBA952. The sequence continues at coordinate 963 of CAYPVA010000553.1, forward strand.
CTCAAAGGCGGCTTTGCTCTCTGCATCGGTGTAGGTGCCAATGCATTCAAACTTGTCGAGATAGCTGAGGTCCATGCCGAGGCCAATCACAAACGGAGTTACTTTTACACCTTTCGCGCGCAACTTTCTGGCGATAATACAAGGATCGTTGTCACAGGATTCAAGACCGTCGGTAATGAGGATAATAAAATTTCGGGCCAACGTATCCGGAAAATCGGAAGCCGCTGCCTCTAAC